>JAKSUD010000051.1 GCA_024409185.1 archaeon | reverse complement strand
ATGAAAACTCAACTCTTGGAACAAGTAGTTTAAGAAGAGAAGCTATTTGTAGATATCATAAAAAAGAGTTTGAACTTAAACCAATTAGAGGTAATATTGAAACAAGAATTGAAAAAGTTAAAAATGGAGAGCTTGATGCAACTATTATGGCTGAAGCAGGTTTAAATAGATTAGGTTTAAGTGAAAATATTAAATTCAGATTCCCACTTGAATACTTTATTCCAGCTGCAGGCCAAGGTGCATTAGCAGTTATTACAAGAAAAGATTCAAAAGAAAAAGAAACTCTCCAAAAATTAAATCACTATTTTTCATTCCAAGAAGTTTTATCTGAGAAAATTATTCTTGAAGAAATTGGAGTTGGATGTCAATGGCCAATTGGAGCTATTGCAAGAGTTAAAGATAATCAATTAGAACTTAATTCTGTTCTTCTTAGTAAAGATGGTGAAATTTTACTCCAGTCAAAAGAAAAAGGAAGCATAAGAGATGCAGAAGCTATGGGAAGAAGAATAGGAAAAGAAATGATTAATTACATTTAACTCTTAAAAAAAAATAATTAACATATGAAATAATTAATTACATTTAACTCTTAAAAAATACTGATACTCAAATGATAATAACATTTAACCTAAATGATATTAACATGATTGAAAATTCTATTTTTTAATTGTTTAAATTTAGCTTAAACTTATATAAAAATTAATTTTAACTATTTTTTTAATAAATATTATAATAATATTTATAAGTTATAAAAACATAAATTATAATGTTATCGGAGGAATATATGTGAAAACTGTAAACGTTGGAGTAATCGGTGTCGGTGCAATGGGATACAATCACGCCCGTGTTTACTCAAAATTAGAAAATGCAAACCTTGTTGCAGTAGCAGATGTTGTAGAGAAAACTGTTAAAAAAGTTGCTAAAAAATACAATACTAAAGGTTACTGTGAAATCGAAGAAATATTAAAAGACCCTGAAATTGAAGTTGTAAGTGTTTGTGTACCAACAACTTTTCACCATGAAGTAGTAATGCAAGCTATTGAATATGGAAAACATGTTTTAGTAGAAAAACCAATTGCATTTACTGCTGAAGAAGCAGAAGAAATGATTGCTGCTGCTAAAGAAAAAGGTGTAAAACTTGCAACTGGACATGTTGAAAGATTCAACCCAGCAGTACAAAAAGCTAAAGATTTAATTGACAATGATGTTATTGGAGATTTAGTAGCTGTTTCTGCTAAAAGAGTAGGTCCTTTCCCACCAAGAATTAAAGATGTTGGTGTAGCTATTGACCTTGCAATTCACGATTTAGATGTTATGAATTTCTTAATTGATGAAAAGGTTGAACAAGTTTATGCTTCAATGAGTAGTATTCTTGATAAATGTGAATTCGAAGACCATGCTGAGATTATGGTAAACTTTGAAGAAGATATTACTGGTCTTTTAGAAGTAAACTGGTTAACTCCTTACAAACGTAGACAAATTGAGATTACTGGAACTGCAGGAATTATTACTGTAGATTACATCACTCAAAGTATTGATGTTTATGGTAAATTTGCACAAGATGTTACTATTAAACATGAAGAACCATTAATTAAAGAATTAAGTTCTTTTTTAAACTGTGTAATTAATGATACAGAACCTGAAATTACAGGAGAAGATGGACTTAAAGCACTTAAAATGGTACTTGCTGCAAATAAATCTTCAAAAGAACACACTCCAATTAGTTTAGAATAAGCTATTTATATATTAATTAGTTTAAAAAAAAAAAAACATATAAATCCGATTTATAAAATTATCCCCTTAATCTTATTATAGATTAATTACATATTACTCAATTCATAAATCATAAATTCACAAAGGTGAAATAATGAATCAAAAACTTATTAATAAAGCACAAGAACTTAGAGCTCATGGTTTTACTACTGGTGAAATTGCAGATGAACTTAATGTATCTTTAGACACTGCAAGATGGTTAATCTTACAAAAAACTGAAGCTGAAGTTAAAGAAGAAGCTCCTGTAGACTTTTACATTAACTGGAAAAGTTTAGGAGAAAGTTCTTCAAGATTAAGATATGCTTCTATGGCTTTAAGTGACATAGCAATGGACCATGGCGAAATTGAAGTTGTTGTTGGAATTGCAACAAGCGGAATTCCATTTGCAACTATGATGGCTGATTTCATTCAAGATTTAGGTGAAATTCCAACTTCCCTTGCAATTTATCACCCAAATAAACACAGAGAAGGTTTAGGTGATGGTGAAGGAGCTATCAGTGCTAACTTCGGAAATGTTAAAGGTAAAAAAGTTGCTATCGTTGATGATGTTGTAACTAGTGGAAGTACAATGAAAGATGTTGTTAGTACTGTAAAAGATCTTGGTGGAGAACCAGTTGTTATTACTGTATTAATCGATAAAGCAGGTGTTTCTGAAATTGATGGAGTTCCTGTTGAATCTTTAATCCAAATAAATAGATTAAATTAAATCTATTATTTAAATCGTTTTCTATAACGATTTTCTTTTTTCTTTTTTTAAAATTTATTTTAATATTAATTACCGTTTAAATTCTATTTTTCTATATTACTATTAGAATATTAATAAGTCCAATCTATTAATTACTATTTCTCAATAGTACTATTCAGAATATTAGTAAGTTCAATCCATTAATTTAATTAAAATAATGACTGATAATTTTATAAGATAATTAATAAAGTATTAATTTAATAAATCAATTAGATAATTTAATTAAAATAATGATGAAATTAAAGAAAAATAGAATTATAAATCTACATGTTGTAATTAAAAAATAGTAAAATAATAAAATAATAAAAAAATTAATTAAAAAAAATAAAAATCTTTATCTTAAAAATAAATAATAAAAAGAAAAATTCAGAATTAAACTAATCCTGAGAATTTCTTAATAATTGGAATTTTACCCATAATCATTATTACAATAAATGAAATAATGAAAGCTAAAATAGCATATAAAATAATGGAAATTGCATTAAAACTAGTGGAATAAATACCAATAATTTTTAATCCATTAATAACCAATACATTTACTAAATAAATTCCAAAACTTGCTAAACTAAATTTAACTGCCATATAATTAAGTTTTTTATTAGTAATCTTAGGTACTAATTCCATAATCATAATATAAATACCAATAGCTTCTAAAATAGCGAATGGTGTTAAATCACCTAAACTAATAAAAGTAAATGAAAGCTGGCCTGAAAGTGAACTTAATGCCCAAGTACCTAAAAAGATACCTAAAAATCCAATTATAAATAAAATTAAACCAGATTTAACACTATTTAAGTATTTAAGTTCTCCTTTAGATTTTTTAAGAGGTAAATAATAACCTAAAATAAAGAATCCTAAGAAACCACCGAAGAAAGTTAAATAGTCACATAATAAGAATTTAATATTTAAAAAGTTAATCAATAAGATTATAAGCCATACAATTAATAAATAATTAATTTCTAAATCACTAGCATTTTTAATCCATTTAGCTAAAATTGGAGTAACCAAATATAATCCTAAAATCATATATACAAACCAAAACTGAACAGTAACAATAGTAGGATCTAAAAATGCATTAATAAAGAATCCGATTACAGAAATGCAGTAACTTTACCTTGTAATGGATTTTGAACTACTAATTTAACAACAATATAAATAATATTCCAAAAAACAAAAGGTAAAACAACACGACTAAATCTTTTAAATAAAAATTCTTTTAATTCATATTCTTTTCTAAGTAAAAGAAAACCAGAAACCATAACAAAAACAATAATTCCCCAACGAGAAATAGATTCAAAGAATAAAGTAATTAACCAATTACTAGAACCTATAATTCCGCCAGTTAAAAAATCAGAAGAACAATGGATTATTAAAATGAAAAAAATAGCTAAAAATTTAGCCCAATCAACCCATAAAATACGTTTATTTAATAAGTTTTCATCAATATTCAAAAAAAATCCCTCTTAAATATTTAATAAAAATAAAAAAATAAAAAATATATAAAATAATTATTTAAATGATTCATTAATTAAATTTAAAATAATTTCATTAGATTGAAGAATTTCCTCAGAGTAATTATAAGTTTTAGATTTAAAACTATCATATTCAGAACTGATTAATTCAATTTTATCACTTAAATCATCTAAATCTGCTTCAAGACAAGCACCATCAAAAACAGTAGCCATATTATGGTATCTTCCATATTTAACTCTTTTTAGAATAACAATAGGAATATTACAAATTAAAGCTTCTTGAAGCATAATTCCATCATCAGTCAAAATAGCTAAATCCGCTAAATCATATAAATCAGCAATCCAATCAATATAACCTAAATTAATAACTTTAGTTTGATCAATATATTTATTAAATTCATCTTTTAATGGAGAACCAATTAATATTAAATTGTAATCTTGAGAGTATTTTGAAAATTCATCAATAGCTTGTGCAGTTTTTTCAAATAAAGTAGAACCAGAGGAAAACAAAATAGTCTTTTTATTCTCATCGAATTCAATTATATTATCATCTACTTTTTTAAGGTCATCACAATGTTGTTTAATTAATTTTAAAGCATTATCTTTGTTACCTTCCATAATTTTAGTATCCATTGGGAAGAAAGATTTATGCAAATTATCTGGAAGTTCTTCCTCACCAAATAAAGGATTTTCTGGAAAAATAATATTATTTGTTAATTTACGACAAACTTTAGTATCTAATGGAGTACTTAAAACACCAACAGAAGGTACTTTAGCACGTTTAGCAGCCATACAACCAATAACTGCACCTCCACCAATAACTCCCAAAACTAAATCAACATTTAAATCTTGTATAATTTTTTTAGCTCTTTTAACTGCTTTAAGAGTTTTAACCCCTGCTTTAGCAACAGCAGATTTAGATGCAGCATGACCTCCTGCTTGAGGAATTGATACTTTATGCCAATCTAATCCTTTCTTTTTAAATAATAAACCTGGAGCAGATTCATCTAAAGCGATTTCACATCGAATTCCATTATTAGTTAAAAGTTTAATAAGGTTATATGCAATAACTGCATCTCCACCTAAACCTCTACCTGTAACAAATAATAAAGCAGTTTTCTCTTTTGTCAAAAAATAACCTCAAAATAAATAATTATTATACTTTAATAAATATATTTTTTAGACTATAAATAATTTATTATAATATTTATAAATAGAGTATTTAAATTTGAAAATATAAGCAAAAAATTAAAATTTAATTATGAAAAAACAAATAAAAAAATTAAAAAATAAGAAAATATTAATTAAAATTGGATTATAAAAAACTTTAAAAATAAAAAAATATTAATTAAAACTTAAAATTCTAATTTAAAACCGCAATTTGTACAAAATGAAGCATCAGGATTACTAACATTAGTACCACATTTAGGACATTTAACATCTAATTTATTACCACAATTAGTACAGAAAAATGCACCCCATGCTGCAGGAGTTCCACAATTAGTACAAAATTTATCTTTTAAAACTCTACTTTGAGGATTAAAATTACCCGTATTTGAGTTATCAAAATTATCTGTATTTAAGTTATTAGAATTATAAGAATCAGAACTTACTCCTAATGCAGGTGCAGAATCTGAATTAAAACCAATAGTTTTCCTATCTCCAGTAGCTACTTTTGAATTTAATTTAGATAAAACAGGATTTGAATAGAAATCAACACCACTATCAATCTCACTAATCAATTCTCTCATTGCTTCAATTCTTTTACTATCTGAAGGGTGAGTTGAAAAGAAATCATGATTATTTGGGCTTTTAGCACTCATAGCTTGCCAAAAAGCAGGAATATTATGAATATCATAACCTGCCCAATACATAATCATCATACCTAATTTATCAGCTTCAATTTCATGTCCTCTACCAAAAGGTTTCATAAGTAAAAACTCAGAACCTATACTACCTACAAGAGTAGCTCCACGAGTAACATCAGCTAATTCATGATGACCTGTTAAATCAAGAGCAATACTTCCAACTAAAGCAGCAATTTCAATACCAGTTTTAGCAGTTCTTGCACTTTGTTGGGTTCTTGAGTGATCAAGTAATGCATGAGATATTTCATGAGCTAAAATAAAAGCAATTTTTTCCTCAGTATCGGCAACACCAAGAATTCCAGAAAATACAACAATTTTACCTCCAGGCATACAGAAAGCATTTACATTATTATCTCCAACTAAATGAAACTCCCAATCATAATAGTTTTCAATATAATCGTATCTCCCTATTTTAAGTAAATACTCTTCAATAGCTCCAATCAAACGACGAGCAACATTAGTTACAGCTTGACCTTGAGTAGTATTATCTAATAAATTACTACGACTTACAATATTTCTATACTGACCATAGGACTCTCTTAACAAATTATCATCATTAAGCAAATCCAAATGTTTCTCACCAGTAAATGGATTTAAACCACTTCTATCATCCTTAGCCATATTTTACCTCCCATTATTAATAAATAATTAAAAATAAGTTTAAAATTTATATTTAATATTATATATTAAAAGAAAAGATTATAAAAATTTCTATAAATTTGATAAAAAAAGTTTAAAAAAAATTCTTATAAAGAACTTAAAAAATAGATAAAAAAAGAAAAAAAAGAAAAATCGTTAAAAATAACGATTTTAAATAAGAAATCTAAACGATTCCTTGAGCATTCATTGCATCAACTACTTTTTCGAATCCAGCAATGTTAGCTCCTACAACATAATCTCCTTCAAAGCCGTAACGTTTTG
>JAKSUD010000050.1 GCA_024409185.1 archaeon | reverse complement strand
AAAAAAAAAAAAAAAAAAAAAAAAAAAAAAAAAAAAAAAAAAAAAAAAAATTAAAGAGGAATTAAAGAGGAATTAATTTTCCTCCACCATTTAAATCTACAGTTTTACCATTCAAATTAGGACATGAACTAGAGTCATAATAAATATTATAACCATTTGATTCAATATTTGAGAAATCTGCTTTTTCATCAGTGATTGAACTAATATAAGAATTACCTGTAAATTTTAAAGTAGAATCTTCAGATAAAATAATTTTTATAACAGCTTCACTATGACCTGCATTAATCTTAGTATTTAAAGTTGTAGATTTTAAATTTAAATTTAAACTACTAATAGAATCAACAATAATATCACCACTTAAATCTTCATCAGTAGCATTAAATATTACATTTCCACCATTAGAACCAGAGTTTCCCCATTCTCCATCATTTCCTGAAGCATTTAATAAAATATTACTTCCATAACTAAATTCAGTATTTGTAAGATCAATATCTGCATTAGTATTTGTTACAAAGAATACTGGAGCAGTTTTATAAGTTTTTGATGATGAATCAACAGTGATTTTAGTATCTTTAGCTATAAATGAACCAGTACCTACAGAAGCATCTCCAGACATACTTTGATAAATCATTACAGCTGCAGCATCAATACCAGATTCAACACGACCATAAGAAACAGTGTTAAAATCACAATTAGTTAAATTAATAAGATTTTTACCTTCAATAACCGCTGCAGAAGATTGTGTAGCTTTACCAGAAGAATCTACTGCAGTAATATTACCAGTAGAATAAATAGAAGGAGATCCTTTACCATTAGTATTAAGTTCGGAATTTTTAACATTAATTTTTCCTTCACCTCTATCAGTAGCTACTGCTGCACAATGTTCTCCTTGAGTTGTAATTTTAACATTATCTGCATTAATAGTTCCACCATAAGTTGCATCTAAACCTCTTGAAGAATCTTTTTGAGTGGTAATTTCAAGATTTTTAGCTTCAATAGTAGAATTTTCACCAGTAGCAAATAGAGCATTAGCTCCTTTTGCATTAGTAGTTATTTTTGAATCACTTCCAAAAATAAAGAATCCAGAACTATCAATTATTAATTTACCACTTTGAACAACTGCAGCTGCATTTAATCCTAAAAAATCACTAGATTCAGTATTTGAACTATCTACAGTTTTATCAAGAGTTACACCACTTAATGTAAGTTGTCCATTCTTATTTACTAAAACACAACTTTCATCCACATTACTTGATTTATAATTCTTATCGCTAATACTTAAAGTTTGACCAATAGCTTGTAATACTGCTTTTAAATCTATAGAGTCACTTGACCCCATACCCATTTCACCACCTTGATTCATAGCTTCTGGAGGTTTATCAGGAACAGCACCATCACCCATACCACCAGATGACATATCAGGAACAGCCCCCTCTTCAGCAAAAGCTAAAGGAGCCATACATAAAAGAGTAATTAAAGCTAAAGTTAAAATTACTATTTTAAATTTAATAAAATCATCTCCTATACTGTATTTAATAAATTAAAAAAATAATTAAAAATTAATTTAATTTATGTAAAATATAATAACTCCCATCTTATATTTAAACTTTCCCATTTGCTCTTAAAATTAAAGAAGATTAATAAAATACAATTAAAATTAAAAAAAATAAGGAAAATAAAGACTAAAAACTAAAAAATAAGGAAAATAAAAAAGAATAAATAAAAAAGAAGCAAAATAAAGTGAAAAAAATAAGTGAAAAAAGGATAAAAAAATAATTAAAAAAAAGTAAAAATAAAATAAGTAAAAAATACTTATTTTACACGATATCTTAAAATAGCTGCGACTCCACCGAACCCTCTGAATAATTGCATTCCTTCATCAGTTTCAGTAGATATAACTTCTACAGTAGAACTTAATTGTTCAGCTATTTCAGCAAGATTTTCAACTAAATCTTCTTCTGCAGCTACTCTTAATTTTTCATTACAATTAGGACAAACTTTTTCATCTAATTTTTGACCTTCTTTTTGAGTAAGTTCTTCTGTGTAACCACAAGTACATTCTAAAGTTACTCTTTTAGATTTAAGATCTTCTGAAAGTAATAAAGTATCTACAGCACCAATTTGAAGATTATTTCTAACTTCTTTTTCACCATAAGAAGCTAAACCTTGGTCCATTTTCTTTAATTCTTGGACAAATTTTTCCATTAATTTTTTCTCTTTGATAACATCTAATTCATTTAATACATCAGATGCTTTATCAATAGTTTCTCTAATACCAAATTCACCAGTATAAGAAGTATCTACAGTAGTTAAAACTTTATCTTTAATTTCATACTGCATGTATTCTCCTTCATAGAAGTCGTTTTTGGTATGTCCAGGACCACCGAGGATAACTCCTCTTAATTCATCTTTAATTGGTAAATAAGCATCATTCATATGTTGACCAATTCTTTTTAAGAACTCATGAGCAAGTTGATCAATAACCCTATCGAACCTTCTTTGTGATTGCCCACCTGCTTTATGCTTACCTGGTACACCACTTGTTAAATTTGCAACAATATCAATTCTTTTACCTCTTAAAATAGCTAATGTAGCTTCATTTCTATCGATAACTGCAACACCATAAACCTCTTTAGATTCAATCATTTCTTCTAAAGGTTCAAGGAAAAATGTACTATCACAAATATACCAGTAAGTTTGAATCTCTTCAGGAGGTTCAAATACTACAGTTTCCATTTTTTCAGTTCCAGGACCTCCTTTAGGAATCATTCCAACAAAAAGAACAAGTCCTTTTTCAGGAGGTTTTGAAAACATACGGATTCTTTGTATAATTACTTCAATAGCAGATTGAACGTTTTTACGAGTAGATTTACTTTTAATGTTAGCACTTTGTCCAAGTTCATCTCTCATTTGTTTTCCAATATCACTTAATTGTTTATCTGGAGGAACATACATTGAGATAAGCTCAGTTCCTTTTCCTCTTTTTTCAGCTAACTCTTTTAAAGTCTTTTTAAATTCATATAATTCTTTTGATGATACTTCAGCCATGTATTAATCACCATATTTGTAAAATTGATAATAAATTATATAATAAGCATTATAATTAAAATTCTTAATATACTTAAAATTTCTATAATATTATGATATATAGTTTAAGTTACTTATAAAATTAATGACAAAATAGAGTTAAAATTGTTGAAAATAAGTAAAAAAATTTAAAAATAAGTAAAAATAAGATTAAAAAAAGTTTAAAAAAAAAATGATAAAAGAATAAAAATTCTCTTAGCAAGTTCCATCGTTTATTCAATAAAGAAGTAGAATTCTTTATAATAATTAGAATATACAAATATAAAAAGTTTTTTATTAAAGGGGAAACCCCATCTTAAGACAAAATCAAATCTATAAATTTTTTTATGAAAAAATCATACAATCAAAATATTAAAAAAAATAAAATATTCTATTAAAAATTAAATAATAATAAATAAAATAATATATAAAATAATAAATGATGACAAACAAAATATATGAAGAAACTGATAAAACTAAATTAAAAGTAGCTAAGTGGGTATCTACTATTACAATGCACCAATTATTTGTATTCCTGCATTTATAGTTCTATGTTGGGTTTTCTTAGCAGATGACCCTGTAAAATTTGCTGTAGTAGAAATTATTTGTTTAATATTCACTTCTGTTGCATCTATGGCAATTATTTTAATTTGGGCTAAAAAGTTAAATACAGATAAAGACATTTCAAATAGAGAAGATAGACCAATACCTTTAATTGTTGGATCTGTTTGTTATTTTATTGGATTTTTAGTACTTCTTTTAATTGATGCTCCTCCAATAATTACATATTTACTTTTATGTTATACTTGTAATACTCTTATTGTAATGTTAATTTCAACTAAATGGAAAATTAGTATTCATACCACAGGATTAATTGGTCCTGCAAGTGCATTAATACTTGTTTTAGGAAAATGGGGAATATTCCTTGGATTACTCCTTCCAATTGTAATTTGGAGTAGAGTAACTTTAAAGAAACATACTATGGCTCAAGCTGTTGTAGGTGGTTTAAATGCATATTTCTTAACAATTGTAGAAATATTCTTATTTATTTACTTATTCAACTTACCAACAGCACATATTACTCCACTACCTGAAATTATATGGATTGTATTTGCCCTTGTTATTACTCCTACAATTTTAGCTATTTTAGGATACTTAAAAGATACTGGTGTAAGTGGAAAAACTACAAAAACATTATGGTTTGTTTCAATTATTATAGTTCTTGCAATATTCTTAATATTTTCAAGTATTGATATGTTAATCATATTAATCATAGCTATGGCAATAACTTTAGCTATTACTTACTATGGTGGAGAAAACTTTGCATGGTATAGAGCTATAAAATAGTTATAAAATAAAATTTATTAAAAAATAAATTTAAATTTACTAAATAAATTTATTAAAAATAGCTTTGTAAATAAATTATAAAAATACAATTAAATAGTATAAGAAAAATAAATAATATAGATAAAAAATTAATAAGGTGAATTTATGAGAATTGTTGTAGCTATTGGTGGATCAATTTTAGTACAAGATTATAGTCATGATAAATATCAAGAATACAGCGAAATTTTAAAAGATTTAAGTAAAGAACATGAAATTTTCGTTGTTGTAGGTGGAGGAAGACCTGCAAGAGATTACATTGGCCTTGCAAGAAACCTTGGTGCTGGAGAAGCTAAATGTGATGATATTGGAATTGAAGTTACAAGAATTAATGCTAAAATGATGCTCCTTGCTCTTGGAGATGCTGGATATCAAAGAGTACCTCACAACTTCCAAGAAGCTCTTGAATTCTCTGCAAGTGGTAAAATCATTGTAATGGGTGGAACTGAACCTGCACACAGTACAGATGCTGTTTCAGCTATTTTAGCAGAATATGTTCAAGCAGATTTATTAATTAACCTTACTTCTGTTGATGGAATGTACACTAAAGATCCTAATAAATTTGAGGATGCAGAACTTGTAAGTGAAATTACTGCTTCTGATTTACTTGACTTTATTAAAGATAAAGATGTTAAAGCAGGAACTTATGAATTCTTTGACATGACTGCAGTTCAAATGATTAAACGTTCTGCACTTGAAACTGTAATAGCTAATGGAAAAGAACCTCAAAACCTTATTAAAGCTATTAACAAAGAAAAAATCGGAACTCGTGTTATTTCTGAATAAACTTTGTTATTTTTAATAATTAATTTATATCTCTGAACATTTCAGAGAACTTTTTTTATTTATTTTTTACATTTTTAAAAACTTACTAATTTTAAACTCATATAAACAAATCTTAAAAAAAGATATTTTAAAAAGTGATTAAAATGGAAGGATTAATTGATATTGGGCTTAATTTAATGCATAAATCATTTGATAAAAATAGAGCAGAAATTATAGAAGAAAGTGCTAAAGTTGGTGTTAATCAATTTATTATTACAGGAACCAATGTCCAATCAAGCCAAACTGCAAAAGATTATGCAAAACAAACCAAATTTAAAGATATTTTATTTTCAACTGCAGGAGTCCATCCTCATGATGCAAAAACTTGTAACACAGAAACAATATCTAAATTAGAAGAATTTGCACAAGAAGATTGTGTTGTAGCTATTGGAGAATGTGGACTTGATTATAATAGAAATTATTCTCCTCAAGATGTTCAAAGAGAATGGTTTAGAAATCAGATAGAACTTGCAGAAAAATTAGATATGCCTTTATTTTTACATGAACGTGATGCTCATGAAGATATGATGAAAATACTTCAAGAATATCCAAAAATGGCTAAAAAAGCAGTAGTTCATTGTTTTACAGGAACTAAAGAAAAAGCAGAAAATTACTTATCTATTGGGTGCCACATAGGAGTTACAGGTTGGATTTGTGATGAACGTAGAGGACAATCTTTACAAGAAGCTGTAACAGTTATACCTCCTGAAAAGATGATGATTGAAACAGATGCTCCTTTCTTAATTCCAAGAAATCTTCCTAAAAAACCAAAAAGTAATAAAAATAAACCAGAATACTTACCACATATCTTAAAAACCATAGCAGAATACAAAGATATGAACCCAAAAGATCTTGGAATAGCTGTAACAAAAACAACAAAAGAATTCTTTAAAATTTAAAAAAATAAATTTTAATCTAATAATGATAAATTCTATTAATTAACTATATAAATAGAAATAAATAAAAATATTATATGGATTAAATTATCTAAAAATTAAATTATTTAATATCTTAATTATATTTAAAAACTTTAATTATAATTATTAAATTATTTAATATCTTAATTATATTTAAAAATTTTAATCATTTAATAAAAAAACAAAGGTGAAAAAATGGCAGTAGAAGCTCATAAACATTGTCCAGTATGTGGAACTCCAATTCCATTAACTGAAAGAGTATGTTCCCCAGATTGTGAAAAAGTATTAGCTCAAAGACAAAAACAAATGAGAAAAAGTAGAATTGCTTTATTTGCAGTTATAGTTATATTTATTCTTATTTGGGCATATCTTACTATCTTCAAAAACATGATGTAAGTTTAAAAATAAGCAATAAATAACTAAAAACCATAATTAAAAAAAGGATAATTAGTATTTTACTAATTATCTACAAATTACTATTTTTACTAATATTTAACATTCAATAACTATTTTATATATTAACTCATTAAATTATTTTTATAAAAAAATAACTATTTTTAAATTAAAATGGGAGCAATCCTAACATTTTAGCTGCAATGAAAAATATTAAAATTGCAAAAACTATTTTTA
>JAKSUD010000005.1 GCA_024409185.1 archaeon | reverse complement strand
TAAATTAGAAGACTACTTAAAAATACCATTAATTAAAGATGGTAAAAATAGAGTCATCAAATATAAAAAGACTCATGGAAGACTACCTAACTATGTTACAATAGCAGGTTATAAAGTCTCTAAAAATGTCTATAAAAAACTCTACAACCTATAAAAATAAATAAAAACAACTTTTAAAAGCGAATATAAAATTATATATTCGTCGAATATTTTTTAATAGTTTTAATTATTTTAACAGTTTATTTTGTAAAAACTCATCTAAACTAAGGTTAGATTTACAATACTTACTGTACAATCCTTCAACAACCCACTTCATTTACGGTTACGATTATACTTTATCATATCAATTTATCATCACAATTTAGATTGCTTCTTTTGTAATTCCATTGTTTTATTTTGGAGTTTTTGTTTTAGTATTTCATAATCATCAAGGTTACATTGTAAATCCCGCACTTCTGCTCCAACTCACCAATATTAACCAACTGGTACGTATCTTCATCACGAACACACCTTAAACTCATTAGGAAGATTTCCTCATAAGATAAAGATAACTCCTTGCTTCTTGTTTAACAGACTTAGAAGTTCTGAAATCAATTTTAACAATTTTTCTTTCATAACCCACAAATCTTAAAAAAAGAAGAATATAATTATATAAAAATAATAATACATGATAAAAAGATGTCCTGACAGTCATGACAAAATATTTTGTTAAATTTATAGTTTAAATATTATTAGTACTATAAATTATACATAATGAAAATATAGGTGATTTTATGGTTAGAGAAGGTGTTTTTAATATTACTACTCTTAAAATTTCTCAGTTAGTTACTAAAATTGAGACAGGAGATATTGCATTACCAGAATTGCAAAGACATTTTGTATGGGAAAATAAAAAAGTTAGAGATTTAATTGATTCTTTATACAAAGGATTACCTACAGGTTTATTAATTTTATGGGACGTAGGTATTGTTGAAGATAATTTTAAACAAATAGGTAGTAATAAACCATCTCATCCTACTAGTTTAATTATTGATGGTCAACAAAGATTAACTTCTTTATATGCAGTATTAACTGGAGACAGTGTCATAGATAAAAAATTTAATAAAAAACAAATTAAAATTTCATTCAATCCACTGACTGAAGAAATTGCAGTTTTAAATTCTAGTAAAGAAAAAGACCCTGAATGGATTAATAATATTACAGATATTTTTAAAAATAAACATTCAGTAATTGAAAATTATATTAAAACTTTAAAAGAAAAAAAACCTGATTTACTAGATAAAAATAAGATTATTGAGAATATTGAAGAGTTAGAAGATATTAAACATTATCAATTTTCTGTTGTTCAATTATCCCATAATCTCACTATTGAAGAAGTTTCTGAAATTTTTGTTAGAATTAATAGTCAAGGTAGAAGTTTAAATCAATCTAATTTTATTTTAACATTAATGTCTGTTTATTGGGATGAAGGACGTAAAGCATTAGAAACATTTTCTAAAAAATGTGAAAAACCAAGTAGTAGGGATTCATCTCCATTTAATAGAATTAAAGCTACTCCTAATGATAAAGACCTTCTTAGAGTGATTATTTCTTATGCTTTCTTAAGAGGTATGTTAAAATATGCTTATTCTATTCTTAAAGGTAGGAACTTAGAGATTCAGGAAACTAGTGATGAAGAAAGAATTAAGAATTTTGATATATTAAGGGATGCTCAGAAAGAAGTTTTAAATTTAGTTAATTGGCATACTTTTATCGATATTGTTGCAGAGATAGGTTTTGTTAATTATAACTTACTTATTAGTTCAAAATTAGGATTTTATGCAAATTATGCATTTTACTTAATTGGGAAATACAAATTTAATGTAAAACATGACAAATTAAAAAGAGTTATTCAGAAATGGTTTGTATTTACACAGTTAACTCAAAGATACAGTAATTCAGCAGAATCTAAATTAGAAAAAGATTTAGCTTTTTTTAGAGAAGAAAATGGTGATTTTGTAGAAATTTTAAATAATGTTATGAATAGTGAGTTGCATGATGACTATTGGAATATTACTCTTCCAGAAAAATTAATCTCATCTGAATTTAATTATGGAGGTAAGGTTCACACTGCATCTAAAATTTTCCAAGATACTAAAGTATTATTTTCAAATGATAAACTGGGACCTAATTTAGATCCTTTAATTAAATCTACTAAAAATTCTGTAGATCTACATCATATCTTCCCTAAAAATTATCTTATTGAATTAGGATATGGGAAAACTGAATATAATCAGCAAGCTAATCGTATTTATCTTAAATATCAAGATAATATTAAAATTAGTGATAGGGTTCCAGAAGAATATTGGTTTATGATGTTAAGTTCTTTAAATCAAAATGAAAGAGAATATATTGAGCAACAGTATACCGATGTCTTTGATTTACCTCAGGACTTTTGGAAGATGGATTATCCAGATTTCTTGAAAGCTCGTAGAGTATTAATGGCTCAATCTATTAAAAATTATTTTGAAAAATTATGAATGAGCAAGAAATTATTTTAGTTGAGTATTCTAAAATATATAATCTTATGAAGATATAATGTACAGAGGTTGAAATTGATTTTAGAACATCTTTATCTTTAGGAGATAACTCTAAAAATTTCTTTTTAATATGAAATATCAACATTTTATCATTTTCTTGAATTTTCTATTAAATGCATCTGTAACAGAGTAAATTAAAGAATCCTGATTGTAATCCTCACCAATATTTTTGTAAACACAGTAGTAATGTTTTAAAATTATCAATTTCATCGATAATTAGATCCATCATATTTTTCAAAATGTTTTCTATATCTACTGGAAATTTTATTTCATTGATTCATTTTTGTATAAATATAACAACAGTTTTACCTTGTCCATTAAAATATCCAAAAGCCTTTTATCATAGATCCTCTATTGAAGAATATAATGAATTTAGTAAAATCTCCTTATTTTCCTCAATAAATACTTTATTAATTTGATTATAATTATTTGAATTTATAACATTATTAAACCCTTTAGAATCAAACTAATTTTTATAATGCATTAGCAACTCTATATTTTTCTAATAAATACACGACCAACTTTATATTTATTGCAGCCGTTAATATTATTAATTTATTAAATAATTTATAATTCTTTTTTCTTCTTCTTTTAAAATATATAATATTAATATATTAAGATGGATAAATATTTATTTAATTGTTTTGTTATTTTTTTATATATTATTTGGTGAAAATATGTCTGATTTTAATGGGAGATTAGTGAATATTCTAAAACAAAATACAGAATTTATTGATGAAAATAATGATTTAATTAAAGAGAAAGTTATTAATTCTGCATTAAAAGATGATAACATTTTGTTGGAAATCTTATTAAAAAATGATGAAACTAAAGAATATTTCTTTAAAAATATTCACAATTTCCTTATTTTTAATAAAGATAAATTTATTAAATTTATCTCAAAAAGATATTTATTTAATTCTATTACTGATTTTAAAAATAAATAGGTTTAAACATTAATGGGAAGTATGTTAATGAGTTAGATGATGTTTCATTAGTTTGGCCATTTAAAGACTGTATTTTAGAAGGTGGAATGACCAAAGGTGATATTAAAAGAAAAGAGATATTCTTTAACGAAGTAGTTCATAAAGATGAAATTGATAAATTATTAGATTCTAAAGTTTTAACTAACTTTAAAAAATTTACTCCAGAAGGGGAGTTTGATTCTTTTGATTTTAATATTGAGAATGGTTTAATTAAGGATAATCTCATTTTAAAAGGAAATAATTTATTAGCTTTACATAGTATTAAATCTAATTTTAGGAAAAAAGTTAAATTAATTTTTATAGACCCTCCTTTTAACACTGAAGGGGATGATTTTAAGTATAATGATAAATTTTCACATTCTACTTGGTTAACTTTTATGAAGAACAGATTAGAAGTTGCTAAAGAATTAATGCGTGATGATGGTCTTATATTTGTTGAGTTGGATTATAATGAAGTTTCCTATTTGAAAGTTCTAATGGATGATATTTTTGGAAGAGAGAATTATATCAACACAATTACTGTTAAATCTTCTTCATCAAGTGGTACTAAAATTTCTCATATTAATAAAACAATCATTAAAACTCAAGATTTTATTTTAGTTTATGCTCGTAATAAGAATTTAATTAGATTCAAACCCCAATATACAAAAAAAGAAAAGTGGGATTCTCATTATAGTTGGTATCTTAAACAAGATAATGGAGAGTTTAAAGTTATACCTCTGGTTGATAAACTAAAAGAAGAAGACATTTTCGATAAAAAAGAGTCTCTTAGAAAAGATTTTGATATTAATAATCCAATTCATAAAAAATTTTATCATGAACATGGAGATTTCATTGTTAGAAAAAGTACTCATAATAATAAAGAAATAATTTCTAAATGCACTAATGAATTTAAAGGTAAAGTATATCAACATAATGACTATCTCTATTTGGATAAAATTATGTTGCAACCTATTTCTAAAAGTTTTCATGAAGTATTAATAGGTAAGAATATTGAAAAAGATATTGCTAATGCTCTTTGTGATCGATGGGATGATATTGACTTCCAAAATACTCAAAATCAAGGAGTTGTTAATTTCCCTAAAGGTAAGAAACCTGAACAATTATTATATAGAATAATAGATATGGCTACTAAAGAAGGAGATATTGTTCTTGATTTCTTCTTGGGTTCAGGAACTACATGTGCAGTAGCCCATAAAATGAATCGACAATATATAGGAATAGAACAATTAAACTATGGAGATAATAATCCAATTATCCGTTTAAATGCAGTTATTGGTGAAAAAGATAATGAAGGAGTTATTACAAATTTTGATAAAAGTGGAATGTCAGATGCCTTAAATTGGAAAGGTGGAGGAGAGTTTATTTATTGTGAATTAACTAAATATAATGAAAATGCAATAAATGCAATAAATAATGCAAATTCTACTAATGAACTTATTGAAATTTGGGATACTCTCTGTAGTAAGTATTTCTTAAACTACGATGTAGATATTTATAAATTTAATAACCACCTAGATAATTTTAAAAACTTTTCTTTAATTGAGCAGAAAGAGACATTAGTAGGATTATTAAATAAAAATCAATTATACGTGAATCTTGAAGATATTGATGATATCAAGTTTAACATTGATGATAAAACTAAGAAATTTAATAAAATATTTTATAGGTTAGAAGGTTTTTAAGATGACTAATGAATTTCTTTTTAAAAAATTAGAAAGATGTTTTGGTAAACGTAACATTAATGAAAAGGAAGTTGATGAGGTTATTATTAATAATCTTCATGACAGATTTAAACTGAGATATTACCAAGAAGAAGCTTTTAAAATATTTCAAGTTTTATTTGAAGATGGAACTGAATTTAAGAAATTTCCTCTTTCTTTATTATTTCATATGGCTACAGGTTCAGGCAAAACATTAATAATGGCAGGGCTGATATTATATCTTTATAAAAATGGATATAATAATTTTTTATTTTTTGTAAATACTACTGATATTATTGAAAAAACAAAAGATAATTTTCTTAATAAATCATCTATTAAATATTTATTTAATGAGAAAATTGTAATAAATAATAAGAATATTAATATTAAAGAAGTGGTTAATTTTGAAGGGACTAATCCTAATGATATTAATATTTGTTTTACAACAATTCAAAAATTACACTCAGATTTAAATACTGAAAAAGAAAACTCAATCACTTATGAAGAATTTAAAAATAAAAAAATAGTTTTAATTTCTGATGAATCTCATCATATTCAAACAAAAACTAAACAAACAAAATTAGATGCTGCTAGTTGGGAAAATACTATAGAATACATCCACAAGGTTAATACAAAAAATATTCTTTTAGAATTTACAGCTACTCCGGGCTATCAAAAAAATGAGGATATTAAACAAAAATATTTAGATAGATTAATTTATAAGTATGATTTAAAAAAATTTGTTAAAGATAAATATTCTAAAAACATTGATATACTTAAAATTGATATTAATAATCTTAGATATTTAATGTTAGTTGCAATAATTATAAATCAATATAGGCAAGATATTGCAAATAAACATGGAATTAATCTTAAACCTGTTTTAATGTTTAAAGCTTCTAAAGAAATTAAAGATTCTCATATGAATAACACTATATTTAATAGTTTAATCAATGAGTTAGATGTTAAACATATTAATGATATTAAAAATAGAACTAAATCTAATTTTATTTTAAGTAAAATATTTGATTTTTATCAAGAAGAAGGAATATCTTGTTCTAATTTAGTTAAAAAATTAAAAATTAGTTTTGCTGAAGAAAATTGTTTTAATGTAAATGAAAATAATTTAGATAAAAAATCTCTTAAGGTTCAAGATAGGAATGAGTTATTATATCAACAAAATGTTCTAAATACTTTAGAGGATAAAAATAATAATATTCGTGTAATTTTTGCAGTAAATAAACTTAATGAAGGATGGGATGTTCTAAATTTATATGATATTGTTAGAGTTTCTTCAAATCAATCAACATCTAAAACAAAAAAATCTAGAACTGCTCCTTCTAAAACAACTATTTCGGAGGCTCAGTTGATTGGAAGAGGTTCTAGATATTATCCATTTTTGAATGTAGATTCTGAAGATAAATATAAAAGAAAATTTGATGATGATATTAATAATGAATTAAAAATATTAGAAGATTTGTATTATTATAGTTATAATGAATCAAATTATATTCTTGAATTAAAAAATGCATTAAAAAACGAAGGATTTTCCTTATCTGAAGATAAGGAAAAAAGACATCTTAAACTAAAAGATTCATTTAAAGAATCTAAATTTTATAAAAGAGGCAAAATATTTATAAATAAACGTGAGGATAATGGCACTGTTAATATTAATTCATTCCCCGAAGAGTTAGATGAATCTATACAAAATTTCCATTATGAATTACGCTCAGGAAAAATAGAGGTATTAAAGGGATTATCTGAGGATGATATTAATAATGATTTTGATAAAAAGTATTTAGAGATTAAGTTACGTGATAAGGATATTCAAACTCACGTAATTAGAAATGCCTTGTCTAAAATAAATTTCTTTAGTTTTAATAATTTAAAAAAGTATTTTCCTATTAATTCCATTGATGAATTTATAGAAGATTCTAAATATTTAGGTGAATTAAGTATTACATTTCATGGAACTTCTAATGATTTGGATAATTTGACTAATTCTCAAAAATTTGAAGCTATTTGTAGTTTATTATCTAAACTTGAAAAAACTCTTCAAAAGAAGATCGTTCATTACAAGGGTAGTACTGAATTTGAAGATCATTTAATTAGTGACATTTTTTATGACAAAGAATTACATATTCCAAAAAATGATTTAGAAAGACTTAATGGACAGAAAGAATTAATCAAACGTTGCGATTGGTATGTGTTTGATGCTAATTATGGAACTAGTGAAGAGATGGCTTGTGTTGAATTTATTGATAGTATTATTTCTAATTTGGAAGAACGTTTTGAAGAAATTTACTTTGTAAGAAATGAAAGACACTTTAAAATTTATAATTTTAGAGATGGTGAATCATTTGAGCCTGACTTTATTTTATTTTTAAAAGATAATAAAAATAACCTTTTGAACTATCAATTGTTTATAGAACCTAAAGGAGAACATTTATTGGAAGGTAACAAATGGAAAGAGGAATTTTTAAAGGAGATTAATGAAAAGGCAAAAATTGCTCCTAAAATTGTTGAAACAGAAGAGTTTAAAATACATGGTTTACCTTTTTACAACTCCTCAAAAGAATTAAAATTTAAAAAAGAATTATATGAACTATTAGAATTAGATCAATGAAACTTATTTAATGTTTTTGTACTGATTTTGTGAATGAAGAATTTATATTTTCATTGAGTATTTTAAAATATCACTTAATTCTATTAAAGTGTTAAAGTCTTTTAATATTTAAGACCTAATCTTTCCACTATAAGTAAAGTTTAATATACAAATTTAAAAATAACAGATGAAACTCTTAAAATGTAATATTTATGCATTTTAGCTAATAATAGTTAAAAACACATGTGATTATCTTTAACTTCTGATGTATCTCTGTTATAGTATGCAATCCAGAAAAAACTTTTCATTAAATTTGATATCAATATTATCATGATAAATATTTAACTTATCTCTTCTCAAAATTCAGTTTATCCCTAGAAAACAAATTTGTAGAAACAAATTACAAAAAATCAGCCAATTTTATAGATTCCCACACATCATCAAAAACCTTTAAATCATTCTTTTTTTTTTAATCTTTTCTGATAAATATTAGAAATATTAGTAATAAAAAAAGAAGAAGATACTGTTAAATATGCCTCATGAAAGTTATAACTGGAAAATTCCAGTCATGAAAGTTAGAATAATATTAACTTAAATATGACAGTTTATACATACATAACTATGATAGAAATATGTGAAGTAAAAATTAGTAAGAAATCCTATAAAACTAAGCAAGGAAAAAAAGAAACAATTCAGAAAACAATAAATTTAAAGAAAGATAGCAAATTTGACAAAAATGATAAAGTAGCTGTTTTAAGTTATGAATATTACAACAAAATAGATTCAGCCCAGAAAAAATTATATAATATTACATCTAAAGAAATTAAAAAAGCAAATAGTATATCTTCTGAAGAAAAAAAGTTTAAAGAGGAACTTAAATCTAAAAATGACTTAATAAATGATTTAGAAAAACAAGTAAAAGAAAAAGAAAAAGCACTATTTAATGCCCATTCCAAAATAAATTCTTTAAATAATAATATACTAGAAGCTGAAAAGATGAATAATATTAAGGATACAAACTTAAAAATAGCCAACGAAAGAATTCATAACTTAGAATTACTTATTGAAAAAAATCTAGAAATATACCTAACTGAAAAGAACAATCTTATAACTGAATTTGAATTAATACAATTAAAAAGTAGTAAAAACATTTTAAAAGATATAACCAATATATATAATAAAGCTAACCCTATAAAAAGAGCATTCAATAATGTTAAAATTAACATCAATATTGAAGAAATAATAAATAGAAATTCAAAAGTTTTAAAAGATAAAAAAGAAGCAATAACTAATAAATTAAAATTACTAGAAGAAAAAAATTACTGAAGACAAAGAACCTAAAGAAGAATACTTAAAAATTAAGAAAATGAAAATCATTTAATAAAACAATAAAAAAATATATAAGTTTACTTTAAATTAAAAAAAATATAATTATTTAGCAAAATAAGTTTAATTTAGATTATCATCCACGAGTTATTTTATTCGTTAAATGAAAAACCAAAAATAAATCATGATTTAAAAAAAATACTCTTTTTAAATAAGATTAGGATAGAATAAACCTTGAACGGTATATTCTTTATCATATTCTTCTCCTAAATTCCTTTTCATAGTTCCTTTAATCCACTGATAAGGTGGAATCAATTTTGGGCTTCTTAGACCCAGTCCTTAATAAACATTTATGACTTTCTTTTAATGCCCCTTCCCAAGTCAAGTTTTTATAATTCATATATTAATATTTTCAAATAATATAACTTAATTAAGTTTTATTTAAATAATACTGACAAATACCATTTGATACATGATTTAAATAAAAAAGCTTAGTTTAATAAAAGAACCATTCTAAAGCTTATTAAAAATACAACAGTACTATTTCAATGTATATATACAGACATGAACAGAATATTTATATAGTATTTTGTAACATAATATATTATAAAAAAAACAGAAAAGGTGAAAAAATATGGTAATGGATAAAATAACAGTAAAACTAACCTCAGAAGAACAACAAGCTGTTAAACAACTTGTTGAAGCTGGAAAATTCTTAAACTATTCTGATTGTTTAAGAACAGCACTTAGAGAATATTTAAAAAACAACATAAAAGAACTTTAAAAAAAAAAGAAAATAAAATCCTTTAACTTTTTATTAATTATATAGAGGTTTAAAAAATGAAAAGTAACAGCATTTTTTTTAAAAAAAGAGAATTAACACAAAAAAAAATTGTTAAAAGTGTGAACATGCCAGAAGACGTTGAAAAAGATTATAACAAACATTTCAAAAGCTTAAAACCTGAATTAATTAATAAGAAAAATGGAAAATTAAACGACAATCAAGCATTATTAAATTTAATAATTGATTACTTAAATACCAAGTGTTTAGAAAGAAAACAATATAACATAGATGTTTTAATAAACTTAAATCTTACTAAAAAAAATGTAGAAATTCTAGCTGTTCGTAACGATTACAGTATTCTTAAAAGTTTTGATCTGGAAAGAAAGGATAATGAATTTTTAACAGAACCGATCCCAATTACTAATTATTCTGATTTTAAAAATATATATCTTAAACCTAAACAAGAATATTTTACTCATTTTTACAATAACAATAAGTGTTTTAGGAAAACAGAAGATATAGACACTTATATTGTATTGAATAAAATAGAAAACTTACTAAAAGATCAAGATAATCAATTGTTTATTATTAGACTTAATAATTATCTTGATGAATTTGATAAAGGAGAATTTAGAGCTCCAAACTCTGAAAAAGAAAATAAAAACAGTATAACGAATGCATTAGTAGGTCTATATTATATGATTAATTACATAAAAAATAAGGAAATAACCTTATCAACACATCAAAGCATAGCACAAATTGGAAATCAAACAATTACTTTTATATGGACTTATGATACCCAAACTGATGAAATATTTTTTAATTTCAAAATTTTAACAAGAAAAGAAAAGCAAATAATACTCTCAAAAACAAGTAATTCTGAACTTAAAAACTATTTTACAATTGTAGAAAACAATACTTTAAAAGAAGAAAAAAATAATAATATTGATACTACTTATAATAAAGAGGTTGAAAAAAAATTAGAAGAGATAAAAAGAAAATATGAAACTAATTTAAGTTCTTACCAAAAAATGATATCCGAACTTATAGTTGAAAACAGAGAATTAAGAAAAGTAGTTAATCTAAAAAATGAAAACAAAGCACTACAACAAGAACTATTAGAAAAATAGTGATATACTAATTAATTTAATGAAGAACAATTAATCCCTATTAAAATAATTAAAAATGTAATTAATTAAAACAATAGATAATCCTATAAGTACTAAAATAATAATAGCTTTATATTTATTCTAATATTTTTAAATTTAAGATTTGGTTAAAAATATAATATCAACTTTGATATACCACACTATAACAAACTTAAATAAATATTAAAAAACAATATATATAAAATATATTGTGGACATATAAAAAAAATAACACATGTTAAAATAAAAACTATATAAAACATAAAAATCAATATAATAATCATAAAAAATTGTTTATGTAAAAAATTAAATTAAAAGTATTTTTAGAGGATCTTTTAATTTAATTTAAAATAAGATACTGAGAAAGACATAAACAAAAGTATAAAAGACATAAGGAGGTTCTTTATACTTAATAATAATATTTTATTTTATTATATATAAATTTTATTTATGTATCACTAAAAAATTATTAATTTATTATTAAGTATAAAAAACAATTACTTTTTTTACTGTCTTTTATCCTTTGTTTAAAACTCTATCCTGTTCTTATTTTTCAAGCATAATAATTAAAAAGAAAAGTTAAGCGAGTATTATGAAGTAGTAGAGGTTTAAGAACTATGGATAAAGATATATTATACTTAAGTAAAGCTATAACTACTGATAAAGTAGTATTTAGGCTATTACTTAAACAAACTAAGAAGAGAAAACAAGCTATAGCTATAGTTACTAATTTAGACTATACTAAACAGATTAAGGACAGTATTAAACCACTAGATTACGATTTATTCATAAACTCTAAAGATAGTTTAAAAGTTTATACTGTTAAAGTTTTAACTGAATACCAACAATTTATAAAAGAATCCTATATAGACGATTTAATAGAGGATTTAGAAGCTAAAATAGAGGACAGTATAACAGCTCCAGAAACTTTAGAACTAATAGGTAACGAGAACTTTAATAAGTGTTATAATTTTAGTTTAGAATTATTAACTCCTAAAGATAAAGAAAGTAAAATTAAATTAAGTAGAGCTCTAAGTATTCTAGACCAAGTAGAGATATTTATTATAGAGAATTATAAAGAAGAATTATATAATATAATCGAATCTATAAATAAAAACGATGATTATAAAAGCTTAATTATAGACTACGAAGTATTAGACCTTAAAGCTCCTAACTTAGCGGATATTTTAGAAGATAACCCAGATACTTTAATTAATAGTTTTAATAAAGCTATAGCTAATCTTAGAGAGGATAATAACAAGACCATTATCTTAACAAGGTTTAAGAATATTAATAATAAGCTTAAGCTTAGAGAAGTTAAAAAAAGTAAACGTATAGGCCAACTATTAGAACTAGAGGCTACAGTTAAATTAACTGAAGATATAAGGCCAGAAATAGACACAGCCCTATTTATCTGTAATGAATGCCAACGACTACACGAAGTTAAACAAAGGGATAGCGATAGCTTAGCATATCCTAGCGTATGTAATGAATGCGGAGGCCGTAGCTTTACTTTAGACGAAAGCGAAAGCAAATTTAAAGACGTTCAAAACTTATTAATACAAGAACCTTTAGAAGAGAGTAAAGGCCAACCTAAGACCTTAAGGCTAAAGCTAAATACGGACTTAGTAGATAAAGCTATAGCTGGAACTACGGCTAAAATTACTGGAATACTTAGAACTACTAAACCGAAGAGTAAAAAGGATAATAAACAAGACTTTATACTAGACGCTAATAATATTAAATCTTTAGATAAAGACCTAGACGATATAGTTATAACTCCAGAAGAGGAGGCTACTATTCTAGAAATATCTAAAAGAGAGGATTTAATCCAATATTTAGCTAATAGTATAGCGCCTAACATTAGAGGCTACAGCGAAATTAAAAAAGGTTTATTATGTTCTATAGCTGGAGCTGGAGAAACTAATAAAAAACGTAGTAATATACACATACTTATTATAGGAGATCCAGGTATAGCTAAGACTCAATTAATAAGAGGTTTAGAAGATATTACTGTTAAATCTATTACAACTGACGGACACGGAGCTAGTAGTAAAGGATTAACCGCCGTAGTTACTAAAGATAGTAACGATAATTGGACTATAGAGGCTGGAGCTTTAGCTTTAGCTAATAACGGTTACGTCTTTATAGACGAAATAGATAAACTAGCTAAAGAAAAACAAAGCGAATTAAACACACCTTTAGAAAGCTCCGTTATTTATGTAGATAGAGGCGGAATACGTGCAACTTTACAAGCTAATACTACTGTTTTAGCGTTCGGTAATCCTAAGTTTAGACGCTTTAGTAATTTAAGAGCTACAACTGTAGAGCAACTTAATATTAACGACGACCTTAAAAGTAGATTCGATTTAATATACGCTATTCAAGATATACCAGATATTAAAAAGGATTCTATAGTAGGTAACGCTATAACTAATAGCTATGTTAAAGAAATGGATAAAGAAGATAACTATACTTTAGATACTGATATATTAAAGAAATATATTATATATGCTAAAAGGAATTATAAACCATATTTAGCTAAAGACTGTATAGAATACCTTAATAACCATTATGTAGAATCTAGAAATAAAGACTACGACCCAGAGGACGAAATCTTAAGCTACGAGGCTAGAGATTTAGATAGCTTAATCCGTATAGCTGGAGCTTTAAGTAAGCTTAAGTTTAATGAAGAGATAACTATAGACGAAGTTAAAGAAGCTATAGCTATACAGAACTATTATTTAAAAAGTATAGGAATAGACCCAATAACTAACAAAGTAGATATAGCTAGAGCTAAAGGTATTCCAGAAACCGCCGAGAAGAGAGCTAGAGCTACTTTACGTAGAATTATTAAGGATACTATTAACGAATCGGTTAATAATGGATTAGAAATAGAATATATAGAGAAAGCAGAACTAAAAGAACTGTTTATTAATGAAACTGGATATAGTTACGAAACCTTTAAAAAACGATTTAGAGAGCTTACTAATAGTAACGATATTAAAGTTATTGGTAAGCGTATATATTTAATAGACGATACTAATGATAGTTAATAGTTAAATCTTTAGTTATTAACTATTCTTTTTTTATTTTTTTACAGTAATTTATACTGTCAATATTTTAAAACTTTTTTTTAGATCTAACTTTTTTTTTACTGGAATTTATACTATTTAGTATAATCTAGTTTTTAGGTATTTTAAGTATAATAAATTAGGTATATTATAGCTATTACTATATAGTATATTATATATATATATAAAAATTATAATTACAAAAAATAAATATATATATTACTACTTATAAATATTATACTATAGAATAAAAATAACTATAATACTTTTTATACCTACTTTATTCTATGATATATTAAACTAATGGAGGCTAATATTATGGAGAGTAATAACACAGTAATAACTACAGTTAAGATAGATAAATCTAAGCGCGACCTAGCTAAAGCTAAAGGTATTAAGCTACAAGACGTATTAGATATAGCTTTAGATAATGTTTTAAATTTAGAAAGCTTAACAGATACTGACGTATTAAAAGAGAAAGAGGACGCAGAACTAGAAAGAAAGGCTATAGAATCTAAAAGAGAAACTAAAATAAAAATTTTAAAGAATATTTTAAAAGATACTGAAAGAGCTATAACTGATTTAGAAAGAGAATATAAATTGAACCTTAAAGAACTTAATAAAAAATTAGAATCTATAGACGATTCTATAAAAGAAGCTGATAAAGAATATAATATTAAGTTATCTGAATTAGATTTAAAAATAGCTACTTTAGAAGATAAGGCTACTATTGATATATTTGAGTTAGACGAAGTTAATAGGCTAGAGAATAAAGATAAAAAATATAATGTTATTCTAGACGAATATATAGCTAAAGCTGGAGATTATAAAGAGGAAGCACTATATCAAAAGATTAATAACTATGCCCTTATATATGATGAAAAGTTAGAGAATGTACTATTAAAACTTAACGACGAATATATAGCTAAACTTAGAGCTAATAAAAGAAACCTTTAATATATAGATTAGATTAATTTAAATTTAATTTATATATATATTTATAAATTATGGAGCTAACCATAGTAATAGATAAAAACCTAGAAATACTAAACGACTTGGATAACTATATTATATTTAAAATTCCAAAACCTACTAAAGAATCCTTAAAGATTAATTTAACTTTTTATAGTAAATTTAAGAGTAAATATAAAAGCTTTATTTTAAAAAATTTTAAAGTCAAATCTATTTTTATACAATTATAGAATATTTTTATATCTGTAATTGGATCTGTATTTTTTTTCAAATATTAAGAAAGAGTTCCCAGTTATATATTTAATTTTTTATATCTGTATTATAATTTTTTGAATATGATGAGGAGGTCAAACAGAAAATGAGAGAACTAATAAAAATAAATAACTTTTAAAATGTACAGTATATATTATATATATATTTCTTATCTTTCATTTAAGTTTATATACTACTTCTATTAAATTATTTATTATGTTAATTAAATTTAGTTACCAATTATTTATGTTGTATTTTTTATGGTAGCTTTATTTAATTTAAATAAATGAAATTTAATGGAGGTGTTTATATTATTACTGATATTAAAATTAAAACGGTTAGTATAGATGATGTTTATCCGTCTGTTTATAATCCTCGTCGTATGTTGGATGAGGATAAAGCTAAACTTAAAAATAATCTTAAACGTTTTGGTTTGGTTGATCCTATTATAATTAATTTGAAAAATAATCGTATTATTGGTGGTCATCAGCGTTTTGATGTTTTGAAGGATTCTGGTGTTAAGGAATTTTATTTAATTGAATTAGGTGACATCGGTTGGTTGTTTACTACTACTGATTTAGAGGTTATTGATTCTGATTATGAGAAGGCATTAAACATATCATTAAATAAAATCACTGGTGATTTTGATACTGTTAAGCTTCGTTCTTTAATGGAGGATTTACAGTTAAGGAAGTTTGATTTAAGTTTAACTGGGTTCGATGATTTGGAGTTGAAAAAGTTAGATATAGATTTAAATCCTCTTAATAGCTCTGATGAGGTGGTTGAGGAGGATGAGTATTGTATTACTGATGATGTAGAAACCAATATCCAAGTTGGTGACTTATTTAAATTAGGTAATCATCGTTTGGTTTGTGGAGACTGCTTAGATTCTACTGTTATGGAAAAGTTAATGCAAGAGGATACGGCGGATATGGTTTTTACTGATCCTCCTTATTTGATGGATTTTACTGGTAGTGTGCATAGTGATGGATCTAAAAG
>JAKSUD010000049.1 GCA_024409185.1 archaeon | reverse complement strand
CGCGACCACGAGATTACAAGTCTCGCGCTCTACCAGACTGAGCCACCGAGGCATATTTCAAAATCTAATATTTACCAAAAAATAATCAGAAATATTAGAACACTATTAGTTTAGTAAAACTTTATTTAAATAGTTTACTACTCAAAATAAAAATTACATTAAAAAAATGTAATAAAATATTAAAATAATATAATATTAAAATTATAATATAAGACAAATTATAGGAGATGAAGTATGAATATAAATAATCTTAATAATAAAAAATCTTACATACTTAACGAAGTAAAAAAATCATTTAGAAAAGTTAAAGAAGAAAATCCTTTAACTTATTGTATAACTAATTCAGTTACTGTAAATGACTGTGCAAATGCTGTTTTAGCTATTGGTGGATCTCCTATAATAGCATATAATGAAGAAGAAGTTGAAGATATTATAAATATAGCTAAAAGTCTTGTAATCAATATAGGAAATCCAAGTAAAGATGAAATTAAAGCTATGAAAAAAGCATGTTACTTCGCAAATAAAAAAGACATCCCTATTATTTTTGACCCTGTTGGAGTTGGAATAAGTAAATTAAGAAATGAATTAAGTCTAAATCTTATCCAAAATTATAATATAAATATAATTAGAGGAAATATGTCTGAAGTAAAAACAATAGCTAAATTATTTAATTTAAACTCATTAAAATCTGATTACTCAAAATCAACACAAGAATACAAACAAAAAGGTGTAGATGTTAATATTGAAGATATTATAACGAAAGAAAACATATTAGAAAATGGAATTTTAGTTAAAGAATTAGCTAAAAAATTAAATACAATAATTGTAGCAAGTGGACCGATAGACTTAATCTCTGATGGAGAAATTATCATCACAATAAGTAATGGTAATGATATGATGCCTAAAATAACAGGAAGTGGATGTATGCTTTCTACAATAATAGCTACTTATAGTGGAGTAAATAATCCATTAATTAGTGCAATCGCAGCAAGTTTACATATAACAATAGCTGGAGAAAAAGTAGGCAAATACAAAAAATCAACAGCAGAATTAGGTCTTGGAACATTCCATCAATATTTAATAGATTATCTTTATTTATTAAAAGAAAATGACATTAGTAAAAATGCAAGAATAGAAATCATAGAATAAAAATAATATTATAATATTAATAATAATTAATAATTTTAATAATATTAATAACACATAATTAACATATAAACTGTGATAAAATGGAAACTGACTATTCACTATATTTAGTTACTGATAGAAAAGACAGAACAGAACAAGAGTTTTTAAATATAATCGAAGAATCTATTAAAGGTGGAGTTACACTTATACAACTCCGTGAAAAAACAGCAAGCACTCAAGAATTCTATAATATTGCAAGGAAAGTAAAAGAAATTACTAAAAAATATAATGTTCCTTTAATAATTAATGATAGAATTGATATTGCATTAGCTATTGATGCAGATGGAGTTCATGTTGGACAAGAGGATATGCCTACTCAAATAGCAAGAAAACTTATAGGCCCAAATAAAATATTAGGCGTTTCAGCACATATTCTTGAAGAAGCTAAAAAAGCAAAAGAAGATGGTGCAGACTATTTAGGAGTAGGGGCTATTTTTACAACATCAACTAAAAATGATGCAAATGATGTTTCAATAGAGACTTTAAAAAACATCACAAAATCTATTAATATCCCAACAGTAGCTATTGGTGGTATTAATTTAGACAATGCACATCAACTTAAAAATACAAAAATAGCTGGTTTTTCAGTAGTAAGTGCAATTATGAATGCTAATAATCCAAAAGTAGCTAGTCAAAAATTAAAAGAAATTTATAAAAATTTAGACTAAATTTAAAAAAATAAATAAAAAATAGCTAAATAATTATTATAAAAAAGAAAAAATAAATCTAAAAAATGTTTAAAAAATAAAAAAAGTAAAAAGAATAAAATCATTATATAAAATTATTCTTTATTAAATAATTCCATAGATTCTGTTAATGCTTCAACAACAGGTAATTTTTTACCTGCAAGTAAGTTAATTGAAGTTCCTCCACCACTACTAATATGGTCCATCTTATCACCATAGCCCATACTAACAGTAGCAGCTGCAATATGTCCTCCACCAATAATTGAGAATCCTTCAGAAGATGCAATCGCATTAATTATATCTTCAGTACCAATTGCAAATTTAGGATCTTCAAATACTCCTGCAGGACCATTTGCAAATATAGTTTTTGCTTCACGAATTAATTTAGAATATTCAACTAGTGAATTTCTTCCTATATCAAAAATAGAAGCATCTGGAATATTATCAATAGGAACATCTGCCCTATCACCTAAAACATCAACAGCTACATCTTTAGGATAAACGATTTTATCACCAAATCTTTCGATAAGCTCTTCACATTTATCAACCATTTCACGATATCCTCTAGATATAATAAAGTTTTTGTTTTTAGATTTAATATCATAACCTGCTGCCCAAAGGAAGATATTTGCTACAAGACCAGTTACTAAAACATAGTCTGCAGTACCATTATCTAAAACATTTTCAGTAACCATAATTGAGTCATCTGCTTTCATTCCACCTAAAACAAAAACACATGGTTTTTGAACATTTTCTAAAGCAGCATACATAACATTTAATTCTTTCTCCATAACTCTACCTGCAGCAGCAGGAGTTGTTACTGTAAATCCAACTAAAGAAGTTTGAGATCTATGAGCTGCTGCAAAAGCATCATTAATATATAAATCTATTAAAGGAGATAATTTTTTAACTAAAATAGAATTTGCTTGCTCTTTAGCAGGTCTTTTTAAAGTCTCTTCAGCAAAGAATCTTGCATTTTCAAGAAGTAAAATTTGACCGGGTTCTAAAGCTAAAATAGCTTCTCTTGCTTTTGAAGAGAATAATGAATCAACATATTTAACTTCTAAACCAAGAGCTTTAGATAAAACAACAGCATGTTGTTCTAAAGTAGTAAAGTCATTTTTACCTGGACGGCTTTGATGCGCTAAAACAACAGTTTTTGCACCTTTCATAGATAATTCTTTGATAGTTTCTGCATGTAATTTCATTCTAGTATCATCTAAAATAATTCCAGAATTTGGGTCAACAGGAGCATTAATATCTACTCTAATAAGAACTGTTTTACCATTTACATCGAAATCATCAATTGTATTAAATCTTTTTATACTTTCACTCATTTTAAAACACTCGAAAATAATCTAGATAATAATATAAGTTTAATAAAAATCCACTTATGATATAAATAAATTTGATTTAAATAGATATAAATATAATGTAACTAATCTGAGTTAATTAAATAAATTTAATAAACAAGACTAGATTTTACTTACTAAATCCAATAAAGCATCTTTAGGACTTTCTGCTTTAATAATTCCTGATGCTAAAAGAACACCTTCAGCACCTAATTCCATTGCAGCAGCCATATCATCACCAGTAGAGATACCTGCTCCACAAAGAACTTGAATGTCCTTATTAATAGCTTTAACTTTAGAAACAGTACCTTCAACAACTTCAGGTTCTGCTTGAGATACAGGAATTCCAGTACCAATAAGTTCAGGTGGTTCAACAGCAACATAAGTTGGGTTTAAAGTAGCTGCAGCAACACTTGTTTCTACATTATTAGTACAAACACAGGAAATAAGATTTTCTCCATCAAATTTTTTAACAATTTCTGCAATATCTGCAAGAGTCATTCTACATTCTGAATGATTTAATAAACTTCCATCAATTTCTGCAGATACAAAACTTTCAAATAAGTTACTTCCAGTATGTCCACCTGGAGAAACTGCATCAATATGTTGAGATAAAACAGGAATATTTGTTTCATCTTTAATTCTATAAATATCAATAGCTTGAGGTGCAGCAACCATAGTTACACCAGATTCTTCAGCTGCACTTTCTAAAGCTTTAGCTAATTCTAAAGCTTTATCTCCACTTGATTCTAAATAAGTTTTAAAATTTAATATTACAACAGGAGCATTAAGTTTAGACATAAAATCACTCTCAATATTATTAATTTTAATAATTATTATTTAAGTTAATTTAAGATTATTAATTTAAGTTAAATAATACAATAAATATAATTTAATTTACAATAAATTATTTATCTTTAATTATATTTAAAATACTAAAAATATTAATTAGTTATAAATTAAAATTTAGTTACAAAAATTAAAAATTCACAACAATAAAATCTTAACAATAAAAAATTAATTAACTATTATAAATTGATTATTATGGCATTTACAAAAGAAGAACAAGCAAAATTAGAGTATAGTGGATACAGATTCGTAGGAGAACATGGTCATGCAGCTGCTAAAATCTGTCATTGGACCAAAAAAAGTATGTTAAATGAAGGAGTCTGTTATAAAGAAAAATTCTATGGAATAGAATCTCATAGATGTCTTCAAATGGCGCCGGCAATTCCATTCTGTCATCAAAAATGTTCATTTTGTTGGAGAGATTTGAGTCAAACTAGAACCGAATGGGAAGGAGATTCTGATGACCCTAAAACAATCATAGAAGGTGCAATAGCTGCTCAAAACAATCTTCTTTGTGGTTTTGGTGGAAATCCAAAAGCAGATAAGAAAAAGCTTGAAGAGTCAAAAAGACCAACAAATGCTGCAATTTCTCTTGCAGGAGAACCAACACTTTATCCAGAAATTGATGAATTGATTGGAGAATTTAATCGTCAAGATTTTACTACTTTTCTTGTAACTAATGGAATGTATGTTGAAAAATTAGCAAACCTTGAAAACGAACCATATCAACTATATGTTTCCTTAGATGCTCCTGATGAGAAAACATATGTTGATGTATGTAACCCTCAAATAAACGATGGTTGGACTCGTTTAAATGATACTCTTGAATTAATGAATAGTTTTGACTCCCGTACAGCAGTACGTACAACCTGCGTTAAAGGTAAAAACATGTTTGATGCTGAAGGTTATGGAAAATTAATCAATAAAGCAAACCCTAAATTCATTGAAATTAAAGCATATATGTGTGTTGGATCTTCAAGAGAAAGATTAACTTTAGATAATATGCCAAGTTTTGATGAAGTAGTTAATTTCGCACAAGAAATCGCAGATTACACTGGAAGAGAATTAACAAATGAATCTGAAATAAGTCGTGTTGTACTTCTTGAGTAAATTAACATCAACACACTTAAACTTTTTTAAATTTAGAAAATTAAATTTAAAATAATAAAAAATTTATTTTAAAAAGAAATTTTAAAAAGAAATAAAAAATATTATAAAACTATAGTAATAAAAAATAATAAAAAAGTATTATTTATGTTTTAAAAAATAAAAAAAGAAAATATAATAGCTATTCTAAGCTATTACAAATTTCAACTGCTTTTTTAGCTGCTTTTTCCATTGAAGTTTCATATGGAATTCCAGCTTCTTCAAGAAGTCTTTGACCTTCTTCTTCATTAGTTCCAGTTAAACGAATTACAATATTAATTTTACGTTTAGATGATTCAAGTGCAGAAATAACTCCTCTTGCAACATCATCCGCTCTTGTAATTCCACCAAGAACATTAAGGAAAACTACTTTTACGGGAGCATAGTTTAAAACTAAGCTTAAAGCTTTTTTAATAACTTCATCAGAAGCCCCCCCACCAATATCTAAGAAAGTAGCAGGTTTTCCACCGAATAACTTAATCATATCCATACCAGTTAAAGTTAAACCAGCACCATTACCAATAACAGCAATATCCCCATCTAACTTAACAAAAGCAAATTCTTTTTTCTTATAATAATTAAGTTCTACTAAATCTTGATGACGGAATAAAGCATCATCTTCAATTTCTAATTTAGCATCAGCTGCAATTAATCCTTCATCAGTTAAAATAAGTGGATTAATCTCAGCAATTTCTGCATCATAATTTTGATAAACATTATAAAGTTTCCAAATAATAGAACCAATAGATGAAACTAATTCAGAACCAACATCCATTTTACGAGCAATTTCACGTGCTTCATAAGGTAAAAATTCTTTTAAAGGATCAACATGATAAATAATAATTTTTTCAGGATTAGTTTTAGCTAATTCTTCAATTTCTACTCCACCTTCACCACAAGCCATAATAACTGGTTTTTGAGTAGATCTATCAGTAGAAACACTTACAAAGAATTCTTTTTGTATATTTGCTTTTTCTTCAATTAATAAGTGTTTTACCCTTTCTCCTTTAATATCCATATCTAATAATTCATCAGCAACAGCGAAAGCTTCACCAGGGTTATCTGCAAACTTAATACCTCCAGCTTTACCTCTTCCACCTACAAGAACTTGAGATTTAATAGCAACTGGTTTATTAAATTCAGTAGCTATTTCTATTACATCTTGAGGAGAATATGCTACATGACCATTTAAAATTTTTATTCCATTTTTTTTAAAAATTCTTTTTGCATTATATTCAAAAAATTTCATTTATATCCCACACTAAACAAAAACTGATTAGTAAGTTAAATAATATAATCAATCATTTTAATATTTAATCACAATATTATTTTGTAATTACTTATTATTAAATATTATTAAATAATCTTGAAAATTAAAAAAGATAAAAATTTAAAATAATTAATCAAATTAAATTGTAACCCACTTCAAAAGCTTGGATATTTTTATCTTCAGTTCCTTTAGGAACAGTATCTGAAATAGCTTTTTTGGCAGCGTCAATAGATACAATTTTAGTAATTTTTACAATGGTTCCAATCATAACAATATTAGATACAATTCTAAGACCAATATCATCAATAGCCGTTTTAGTAGTAGGTGCATG
>JAKSUD010000048.1 GCA_024409185.1 archaeon | reverse complement strand
TTACTTTTTTTATTATTTTATACAAATTTTTTATTTTTTCATGTGATTATAATTCATTTTTATTAAATTACTATTTTTAAATTATTAAAAAAGCAAAACTTTATTAATATAGTTAATATAATATATTATTATAATAGGTAACATTAGGTTTCATATACTTTATGAAATTGATGTTAAAATAATTAATTTATTAAAAAATATAGTATTCGTGTGCATTTTTTACTATATTTTAATAATAACCTATTATTAGGTAAATTAATAGACTTCTAATATTATAATTGGCGTTAAATATATTGGATTATTTATTGAATTTATCTATTGAATATTTTATTAGCTTAATTATTAATTTAAATAGCTTATTTAAAATATTATTTAAATATAATTAGCTACTGTACATTATATATTAATTTAATCAACTAATGGTTGTACTTACTGATTTAAGACAACGTGTGTTGTTGATATTAATTATTAAGTTCAGCTAATTAGTTTTATTACATAAAATAGATTATATAACTTTATTCTAATTTATGTAGAAGTTTTGATTGCTATATATTTCATATCAAATCTTAAAATTTTTAATGTGTATTGACTTAATCACTCAATATAAGTTAATGGTTTTGGGAGAAATATTATAGTAAATCGCAGCGGTGGATTTCTATCATAGCTTGGAATTAATTATTACAATCTTTATTTAAAAACAAAGAGGAAGAATAAATATGCCAGGACTTTTTGCTGCTAAAAAGCTTAAAAAGAATAGACAAAATTTCAAATGGAAAGATGTAGATTATAAAAGAAGAGCTTTACGTTTAGATGTAAAAGCTGACCCTCTCGAAGGGGCACCTCAAGCTAGAGGAATCGTTATTGAAAAAGTAGGTATCGAAGCAAAACAACCTAACTCCGCGATCCGTAAATGTGTTCGTGTTCAATTAATCAAAAACGGTAAACAATTAACTGCTTTCGCACCAGGTGACGGAGCTATTGGATTTATCGACGAGCACGATGAAGTTATGATTGAAGGTATCGGTGGACCATCTGGAAGATCCATGGGGGACATTCCTGGGGTTCGTTGGAAAGTCAGTAAAGTTAACAATGTAGCTTTATCTGAAATGGTTAGTGGAAAAATTGATAAACCAGTAAGATAATTGAGGTAGATTTTATGAGTAAATTATTTGATAAATGGGACCTTGATGAAGTTGAAGTACAAGACTTAGGTTTAAAAAGATACATCTGCTTAGATGAGATTATTGTTCCTCACACTTCAGGTAGACATGTTAAAAGACAATTCGCAAAATCTAAAGTTTCTATTGTTGAAAGATTAATGAACAAAATCATGAGAACTGAAAGAAACTCTGGTAAGAAAAACAAAGCTTACAATGTTGTTAAAGAAGCTTTAGAAATTATTAACAAAAGAACTAAAAAGAACCCTGTTCAAGTTTTAGTTGCTGCTGTAGAAAACACTTCTCCTCGTGAAGAAACTACTCGTATTAAATACGGTGGTGTCGGTTACCAAGTAGCTGTAGATATTGCTCCACAAAGAAGAGTAGATCTTTCTTTAGGATTCATTACTAGAGGAACTTTACAATCTTCCTTCAAAAACAAAAAATCCGTAGCTGAATGTTTAGCTAACGAATTAATTTTTGCTGCTGAAGAAGATACTAGAAGTTTTGCTTTACAGAAAAAAGAGGAAAAAGAAAGAGTTGCAAAAGCAGCACACTAAGTTTAGTTGCTTTTTATCTATTAAATTTAATTTATATTCTATGGTGTTTTGGATTAAAGATATTAGAATTAATATCTTCAAATCAACAAAATTCTATAGATTCATTAAATTTAATTATTTAATTTAATATTAATTTTGTAATTTACACGAAAATATTATACATATGTTTAGGTGATTATGTGAGTAGACGAGACAAAATGATTGCAAAAATCAAAGAATTGATGTATGATCCAGAACACATCAGAAACATTGGTATCTGTGCACACATTGACCACGGTAAAACCACTTTATCTGATAACCTTTTAGCAGGTGCAGGTATGATTTCTGAAGAACTTGCTGGTGACCAAAGATTCTTAGATTTCGATGAACAAGAACAAGCTCGTGGTATTACTATTGATGCTGCAAACGTATCTATGGTTCACGAATACAAAGGCGAAGAATACCTTATTAACTTAATTGATACTCCAGGACACGTTGACTTCGGTGGAGACGTAACTCGTGCTATGAGAGCTGTAGATGGTGCAGTAGTTGTAGTATGTGCTGTTGAAGGTATTATGCCACAAACTGAAACTGTATTAAGACAAGCTTTAAGAGAAAAAGTTAAACCTGTTTTATTCATTAACAAAGTAGACAGATTAATTAATGAAGTAAAATTAGGACCAGAAGAATTATCTGGTAAATTCATGAAAATCATTCTTGAAACTAACAAATTAATCAAAGGTATGGTTTCTGACGATATGAAAGATGCATGGAATGTAGACGTAACTGATGGTAGTGTAGCATTTGGTTCTGCATACCACAACTGGGCTATTAACGTTCCTATGATGCAAGAAACAGGTATCAACTTTAAAGATATTATTGATTACTGTAATGAAGACAGACAAAAAGAATTAGCTAAAAAAGTACCTTTAGCTGAAGTATTATTAAGTATGGTAGTTGACCACTTACCTTCCCCTAAAATTTCCCAAGAATACAGATGTCCTAACATTTGGGATGGGGACATTGAAAGTGAAGCAGGTCAAACTATGATTACTACTAGTCCTGATGGACCTTTAGCTGTAATGGTTACTAATGTATCTGTAGATAAACATGCAGGTGAAGTAGCTACTGGTAGAGTATACGGTGGTACCGTTGAACCAGGTAGTGAAGTATTCTTAGTAGGTGCTCATGCTAAATCTAGAGTACAACAAGTAGGTGTATACTTTGGTCCTGAAAGAGTAGCTACTGAAAAAGTTCCAGCTGGTAACATTGTATATATTACTGGTGCTAAAGGAGCTACCGCAGGTGAAACTATCTGTGATCCTAACCAAAAAATTAAAGAATTTGAAGGATTAGAACACATCTCTGAACCTGTAGTTACTGTAGCTGTAGAAGCTAAAAATACTAAAGATTTACCAAAACTTATCGAAGTATTAAGACAAACTGCTAAAGAAGACCCAACTATTCACGTTAACATTAACGAAGAAACTGGTGAACACTTAGTATCTGGTATGGGAGAACTTCACTTAGAAGTTATTGGTGTAAGAATTAACAATAAAGGTGTAGATATTAAAACTTCCGAACCTATTGTTGTATACAGAGAAACTGTTGCAGGAACCAACCCATCTCCAGCAGAAGGTAAATCTCCAAACAAACATAACAGATTATACCTTAAAGTTGAACCTTTAGAACAATCTATCTTTGATGCATTACAAAGAGGAGACTTAAAAGAAGGTAAAATCAAAAGTAAAGAAGAAGCTCCTCAATTTATTGAACATGGTCTCGATAAAGAAGAAGCAAGAAGAGTATGGGATGTTTACAACAAATCCTTATTCATCAACATGACTCGTGGTATTCAATACTTAGATGAGATTAAAGAACTCGTTATTGAAGGTTTCGAATCTGCACTTGATGAAGGACCAGTTGCAAATGAAATTGCAATGGGTATGAAATTTACTCTCTTAGATGCAAAACTTCACGAAGACGCAGTTCACAGAGGACCAGCTCAAATTTTACCAGCTATCAGAAACGCTATTAAAGGTAGTATGATGTTAGCTAACCCAACTTTACTTGAACCTGTTCAAAAAGTATTTATTAACACTCCTACTGATTACATGGGAGCATGTACTAAAGAAGTTCTTAACAGAAGAGGTCAAATTGTCGATATGCCAACTGAAGGTGACATGGTAAATGTTGAAGCTAAAGTACCTGTAGCTGAAATGTTTGGTTTCGCTGGTGATATTAGATCTGCAACTCAAGGTAGATGTTTATGGTCTACTGAAAACTCTGGTTTCGAAAGATTACCAAGAGAATTACAAGATCAAATTATTAAACAAATCAGAGAAAGAAAAGGATTATCTCCTCAACCTTTCGGTCCTGAGCACTACTTAGGATAATTTGTATATAATTTTCTAAATTAAATATATTTATAAATAGAATTCGTTATTTTTTAGAATTCTATTTTTTATTATTTTGTAATATTTTTTTAAATTTTATATCTTAATTGTAAAATTTATCTTTAAAAAACATTACTATTATATATTATAAAAAATATAATCATATACATATAGTTAGGTATCAATATATTTGATATGTAAAATTTAGCTATTTGATAGTTATTTGAGTATTTTGCATTGAACTTAACTTATATGAAAATTTTATTAAAACTAATTATTATTAAATGAGGTTTTTATAATGGCAAAAGCAAAAGAACATTTAAATTTAGCATTTATTGGACACGTTGATCACGGTAAATCTACTTTAGTAGGACACCTCTTATTAAAAGCAGGTGCTATCGCTGAACAACAATTAGACGACGGAGTAAACAAATTCAGATTTGTTATGGACAAATTAGGAGAAGAAAGAGAAAGAGGAGTAACTATCGACTTAGCTCACCAAAAATTCTCCACTAACAAATACGACTACACTGTTGTAGACTGTCCTGGACACAGAGACTTCGTTAAAAACATGATTACTGGTGCATCCCAAGCTGACGCAGCTGTATTAGTAGTAGCTGCTAACGACGGTGTAATGCCACAAACCAAAGAACACATGTTCTTATCCATGACTTTAGGTATTAAACAAATTATTATTGCTGTAAACAAAATGGATATGGAAAACTACAGTGAAGAAAGATTCAACGAAGTTAAAGAAGAAGTAAGTGTCTTACTCAAATCTATTGGTAGAGACCCTGCAACTGTTCCTTTCATCCCTATTTCCGCATTTGAAGGAGACAACATTAAAGAAAACAGTGACAACATGACCTGGTACAAAGGAGACGCTCTTATTCCTGCATTAGACAAATTAACCGCTCCTGAAAAACCTATCGACCTTCCTTTAAGAGTACCTATCCAAGATGTATACTCCATTACTGGTGTAGGAACTGTACCTGTTGGAAGAGTAGAAACTGGTATCATGAAACAAGGAGACAATGTTATCTTTGAACCTGCTGGAGCTTCCGGTGAAGTAAAATCTATCGAAATGCACCACGAAGTATTCCCTGAAGCTGAACCTGGTGACAACATCGGATTCAACGTAAGAGGTGTAGGTAAAAACGATATCAGAAGAGGAGACGTAGCTGGACACACTTCCGATGCTCCTACTGTAGCTAAAGAATTCACCGCACAAGTTGTTGTATTACAACACCCTGGTGTAATTACCGTAGGATACACTCCTGTATTCCACTGTCACACTTCTCAAACTGCATGTACTTTCTTAGACTTAACTACTAAACTCGACCCTGCTACTGGTCAACCTGAACCAAACAAACCAGACTTCATTAAAACTGGTGATGCAGCTATCGTCCAAATTAAACCAACCAAACCTATGGTTATGGAAGAAGCTCAAAAAATCCCACCTATGGGAAGATTCGCTATCAGAGATATGGGTCAAACCGTAGCTGCTGGTTTATGTCTTAAAATTACCGACAAAAAATAAGTTTAGTGCTTATTAATTGTTAGTAATTTAAGATTGTTTAAGTATTTTATATTGTGAAAAATTTTTTTAGAAAATATATTTTCTAATAAATTTTTCTTAAAATTTTGTTTTTAGGTTTTAAATAATTAAGTTTTAAATCTATAGTATGTTTTAATTCAGTTATAATCTGGGTTATCCATGTATAGATTAACTTAGATTATTTACCTTTGTTGGAGGATTAAAACATGAATCAAGCTAGAATTAAGCTTACTGGAACTGATCCTGAAAAACTTAACTATGTCTGTGACCAATTAAAGAAAATTTCTGAAAGAACTGGTGTAGATATTTCAGGCCCAATACCATTACCAACTAAAAAATTAGTTGTTCCAACTAGAAAATCTCCAGATGGGGAAGGTAAAGCTACTTGGGAAAAATGGGAACTCCGTATTCACAAACGTTTAGTCGGAATTGGTGTTGATGAAAGAGCTATGAGACAAGTTATGAAAGTTAACGTTCCTGATAACGTAAGTATTGAAATTGAACTTAAAAATTAAATTTTAAGTATTTAATTTGTGATCTGATTATTTATATATGTTCTTTAAAATTAGATTATTATGCATTTTGCTTTTGCTAATATTACTAAATTTATAGAAAATATATTTTCAGTTCATTTTTATTTTCAATTTATTTTTAATTAAAAATTAATTTAACTTTTTAATACTTTTAGTAAAAAGTATACTGTATTTTTTATTTTTATAGGCCGAGATAGTCTAGCCTGGTAAGGCGCGGGACTTGAAATCCCGTGGAGAGACCCTCCGCCTGGGTTCAAATCCCAGTCTCGGCGTTTATACTTCTTTTATTTTTTATTTTCAGATATTCTGTTTTTTCTATTTTTCTGTTTGAATTATTGTTTAATATTTAAAAAGAGTAATAAATGAAAAATAATTCTAAAATTAGATAATAATTAATTTAAATATGTTATTGTTAATAAGTAATTAAAATATAAAAAATAGTTGTTAAATAAGTAATAAAAATATAATATGGAATCATATGATTCCTATAATCTAAAATAAGTAAATTAAGCTTTGTATGCACTTCTTCCGAGAATCCATAATATTGCAATAACAATAATGAAACCAATGATTGCAACTATAGCAAAATTTCCAAGTCCTTCAATAAAAGTTTCGATTAAACCCATTTTTTCACCTCTTTAATATTATGTCAATTATTAATTTATTTGTTTGTAGTTATATTTATATATTTATTTTAAAATTAGTATTTTTTATTAATTTTTCTTTATATGATTTACATATATTTTATATTATTTGATTC
>JAKSUD010000047.1 GCA_024409185.1 archaeon | reverse complement strand
ATCCTTTTGCAGATGAACATTATCTTTTAAAAGATTCTCAAAGAATAGCTACTGAGATTTGTGAAAGACGTGAACATAAAATAACTGATGCTGCAGTTATGAATATTCATAGGTCTTATCATCTTTTTTCTAAAAGTAATCCTGAATTTGACCTTTTAGATACTACTCCTTTAAATTTAACTCCTGAAGAAGAAACCTTATATTTCTCTTTAATTGATATTTTAAGAGAACATAGGTCTAAAATATCTTTAGATAAATTTGGTGAGATAAAAGAAGAGGATTTATCAATGAAAAGACAACCTATTTCAGATCCTTTTGATAATGAAGAAGATAAAGAAATAAGTGTATCTAAACCAGTTAAAGAACCTAAAAAATCTCAAGGGCATTCTGATGCTATTTTATCTAAATTAAATGAAATTAAAAATGCTAAAATTATAGATGATGAAAAGCCAGAATCTATTGAGAAACAAATAGCTAATCAGAAATATCCTAAACCAGAATCTAAAATAGAATCTACTCATAAAGAAGAAATTAATTCAAAAGTAGAATCTATTCCTAAACAGGAAATTACTTCAAAACATGAATCTAATAATAAATCTGGGTTTCCAGATGTAAATCAACTTTATAATCAAGATGAACAATTCATTGATTTAGATAAATTAGATAATAATTATGAAGATGATTATTATAATCAAGTTAATTTTGAACCAGATCCTTTTGAAGTAGATAATTTAATTAAAAGAAGTAAAGAATCTGAAACAACTACAATTATTATGTGTAATGATGTTGGAGAGATTATGGGAGTTGATGAAAAGGTTTATGGACCATTCCATTCTCAAGATGTTGTAGTTTTACCTAAACTTAATGCAAAAATCTTTTTAGATACTAATCAAGCTCGTTTAGTTAATCTTTAACTTTAATTTTATTTTAATTCTATTTTTTAGATTATTCTTTAATTTTTCAATTCTATTTTTAGTCAATTATTTTTTTAACTAAAAATCCTTATTTTTACAAACATTTAAATATAATTTTATAACAAATATATACAATGTATCTATGATAATGGTATGAAAATTTACTATTAAGTAATGAGGTGTAATTACTACTTTTGTAGAATTATACTGCTTCTATATATTTAGATACTCTCAAGCTCGTGGGAAACTTAAGCAGTTCTTATTGGTTTGTTGTAATTATCCTCATGCGACTTGGAAACCTAATCAGTTCCTAGTGGTTTGTTGTAATACGTTATTATATAGTCTATTAAGATGGAACTTAATAGATAATTGAAAAGAGGTTATAAAATGAAAATTCCTAAAGAAAAAAGAACTTACTGTCCGCACTGTAGAAAACATACTGTGCATGAAGTACACACTGCTAAAAGAAGAAAAGCAAGTGAGTTAAAATGGGGACAAAGACAATTCAGAAGAGTTACTGCAGGGTACAGAGGTTATCCAAGACCATTACCAGGTGGTAACAAGCCGGTTAAAAAATTAGATTTAAGATATAAATGTAAAGAATGTGGAAAATCCCACATCAGAAAATCATTCAGAGTAGGTAAACCTGAATGGGTATCTAATTAGGTGATTTGTATGGCTAGTAATGGTAGAGGAAACTTTTTAAGAGTAAAATGTTTAGATTGTGACAACGAACAAATCATATTCGATCGTGCAGCTTCTGATGTAAAATGTATTATCTGCGGTAAAACTATTGTTAAATCCCGTGGAGCTAAAGCTAAAATCATGGCTCACATCGATGAAGTTTTAGATTAAGTTAGATTTTAAAAATCTTGAATATATTAGATTCAATTGATTTATTAACTATTTAAATTTAAGATTATTAATTTTTTAAAATTTTAAATTTTTTAAAATTATATTTTAGCTGTTAATATTTTAATTGAAATCTTAACTATTTTTATTTGGTGTTTTAATTGGTAAGAAAAAATCAAGAATGGCCAGATGAAGGAGATCTCATTGTAGGAACTGTTTATAAAGTTCTTAACTATGGTGCCTTTGCTAAATTGGAAGAATATGAAGGTAAAGAAGCATTTATTCATATTTCCGAAGTTTCTTCTGGTTGGGTAAAAAATATTCGAGATCATGTAAGAGAAAACCAAAAAATTGTTGCTCGTGTTTTAAGAGTTAACCCTAAAAAAGGTCATGTTGATGCTTCTTTAAAAAGAATTAGAGAAGATCAAAGAACCAAAAAAATTCAGCAATGGAAAATTGAACAAAAAGCTGAAAAATTCTTAGAATTAGTAGCTAAATCCTTAGATAAAGACTTAAACACTGCTTATGATGAAGTAGGTTATGAACTTATGGACATTTTCGGAGACCTTTATGGTGCATTCGAAACTGCTTCTGATGAAGGAGAACAATCTCTTATTGATGAAGGAATTAGTGAAGATTGGGCTAAAGCTATAACTGAAGTTGCTGTAAAAAATATTACTCCTCCTGAAATTCATATTACTGGATATGTTGATATTGAAAATTATGAATCTAATGGAGTAGAAATCATCAAAGAAGCTCTTTTAGCAGCTGAAGGTAAAGATATTGCTGTTCAGTGTGTTGGAGCTCCTCGTTACAGAATAACTGTTACTTCAGATGATTATATTAAAGCTGAAAAACAACTTAAAAAAGCAGCTGAAAAAGCTATTGCTATCGTTGAAAAAGCGGGCGGTAGAGGCGAATTCTTACGTGAAATTGACAATTAAATGAGACGAATTCGATGAAAATGAAAATGCGTAAGTGTCCTGTTTGTAATATTTACACACTTGAAGATTCCTGCCCTAAATGTGGTGGGGATTTAAAAGTTATTTATCCTCCTAAGTTTTCTGTTGAGGATAAATATGGTAAATATCGCAGACAATTAAAAAAAGAAATGCTATATAAAGATATTTAGTCTTTTTTGATGCTTAAATAGATTTAGCTAATATTTTTTTACTTTTTTACTATTTTTTATTATTTAGCTATTTTAATCTAAAATTAATATTTAGCTATTAAGCTTAAATATAGTTTAAAAGTTAATATTAATTAGCTATTTTTTTATTTTATTATTTTAATTATAGTCCTTAAAGGGTGATTTTATGAGAACAACTCAATTTAAGGTATTAGAAGAAGTTAATTTAAATAATCCTATATTTATTGAAGCACTTCCAGGAATAGGTCATGTAGGTAAATTAGCTATTGACCATGTTATTGATGAATTAGGAGCTACTAAATTTGTTGAGATTTATTCTCCATACTTCCCACCTCAAGTTCTTGTTGGAGAAGGTGGTGTAATTGAAGATATGGTTAATGAATTATACTATTTAAAAGCTGAGAGTGAAGATGACCACGACTTTATTTTCCTTGTTGGTAATTGTCAAGGTTTATCTACAGAAGGACAATACGAACTTTGTGGTTCTGTTTTAGACTTTGTTGAAACTTTAGGAGCTCGTGAAATTTACACTTTAGGTGGTCTTGCTACTGGACAACCTGTTGAAGGGGACCGTGTTTTAGGTGCAGCTACTGATGAAGCTCGTATAGAACTTCTTAAAGAAGCAGATATTGAAATTAGATCTGCTGATGGTGGAATTGTTGGAGCTTCTGGTTTATTCTTAGGTTTAGGTAGATTAAGAGGAATGTCTGGGTCTTGTCTTATGGGTAAAACTCCAGGATATTTCATTGATGCTGAAGCAGCTGAAGCTGTACTTAAGAAATTATCTATTCTTGTTAATATTGAAGTTAACACAGATAAATTAGAAGAACGTGCTGAAGAAACTCGTGAAATGATTTCTAAAGCTCAACAAATGGAACAAGAAATGTTAAATAGAGCTATGGGTCAACAACAACCACAAGATGACCTTAGATATATTGGATAATCTTTTTGATTATTCATTTTCTATTTATTTTCTTTATTTAGATTAATTTAATACTTAATGTAAATTTTAATTTATTAATCTTAAAATATTCTTATCTTATGTTTTAAGGCTATTTTAAGATTAATATGATTTATTAGCTAATTTAGTTATTATTAGCTATTTTACTATTATATTTATAGAGATGATATTATGCTTCAAATTGCAGTTACAGGAAAACCAAATGTTGGAAAATCCTCATTTTTTAATTCAGCTACTGCTTCAAAGGTAGAAATGGCAAATTATCCATTTACAACTATTGATGCAAATAAAGCTATTGCACATGTAATTACTAAATGTCCTTGTAAGGAATTAGAACTTACTTGTAATCCAAGAAATTCCCAATGTATTGATGGTAAAAGATTAATTCCTATTGAATTAATTGATGTTGCAGGTCTTGTACCCGGTGCACACGAAGGAAAAGGATTAGGTAACAAGTTTTTAGATGATTTAATGCAAGCAAAAGTCTTTATTCATGTTATTGATGCATCTGGTTCTACTGATGAAGAAGGAAATCCAGTTGATTTAGGTTCTCATGACCCATTAGATGATATTGAATTTTTAGAACATGAAATCGTAATGTGGATGTATGGAATCGTTAATAGAAACTGGGTAAGACTTATCCGTAAAGTAGAAGCTGAACATTTAGATATTTCAAGAGTTATTTTTGACCAATTATCTGGTACTGGAATTGCTATTGAAGATATTATTGAAGCTTTAAGAAAAGTTGAACCAGATTATACTAAATGGGAAGAAGAAGACTTAATTGAGCTTGTTAGACATATTTTAAATATAGCTAAACCAAGTTTAGTAATTGCAAATAAAGCTGATTTACCTGGTGCAAAAGAAAATATTGAAAGAATTAGAGAAAAATATCCTAATGTAATAGCTACTTCTGCAGAATCTGAACTTGCACTAGTTAATGCTGCAAGAGCCGGACTTATTTCCTATGTTTCTGGTGATTCAAGTTTTGAACTTTTAGAAAAAGATAAATTAAACCCTAATCAAATTAAAGCTTTAGAGTATATTCAAACTAATATTTTAGATGTTTATGGTAGTACAGGTATTCAAAAAGCATTAAATCAAGCAGTATTTGAATTATTAGATATGATTGCGGTTTATCCTGTAGAAGATGAACATAAATATACAGATCAAAAAGGAAATGTTCTTCCTGATGCTATTTTAGTTCCAAAAGGTTCTAATCCAAAACAACTTGCATATATTATACACACAGATATTGGAGATAAATTTATGCATGCAGTTGATGCAAAGAAAAATATGAGAATTGCAAGTGATTATGAACTTTGTGATGGAGATATTATTAGTATTGTAACTCATAATTAAAACTTATAAAATTAATCTTTAAAAAATACTTAAAATTATCTTATTATTGATTTAAAACATGGAGATGACAAAAATGATGCATCCACGTCCAAGTCCAATAGCTGCTTCATTATACACTTTAAGAGATTTAAATGCTGATGTAATTATCATGCATGGTCCACATGGTTGTTGTTTTAGAACTGGTAGACTTCTTGAAAGTGATGGAGTTAGAGTTGTAACTACAGCTATGTCTGAAAATGATTTTATTTTAGGTGCAAGTGAAAAGCTTGAAGAGACTTTAAAAGAAGCTTATGATACTTTTAACCCTAAATTAATAGGTATTGTTGGTACTTGTGCAAGTATGATTATTGGTGAAGATTTAAAAGAACCAATTGAAAATCTTGGTCTTGATGCAGTTGTACTTCCTGTTGAATCTCATGGAGGATTTGGTGAAGGAGATAACACCGAAGGAGCTATTATTGTTTTAGAAGCTGCTGTAGAATATGGAATTATTCCTCAAGAAGAAGCAGATAGACAAATTGAAATGCTTAAATTAGCTACTGAAGTTGAAAAAACTCGTGGAATGGCTCAAGGTAAATATATCAAACCAAACTTCGGAGATAGTAAAGAAAAAGTAGCTAAAATTATTATTCAAGCTATTAAAGATAATAAAAAAGTCGCATTTATTTTAAATTCTAAAAAAGAAACTTCATATTTATTTGCAGATATTTTAAACTGTGACTTTTCTAAAATTAATTCAGATAACACTCCAGTATACATAGCTAATTTAGATGAAAATATAGGTCTTCCAAGAATAAGAGGTCATGCTGTAAATATTACAGAAGAATTAGCTGAAGCTGGAATTAATATTGATTATATTACAGGAGGACTTGATGAATATCCAGTTACTCCAAGAGAAGCAGAAAAAGTCTTAAAAGAGGAAAAACCGGACTTAGTAATTGTTGCTGGTGTTCCTCATGCTTTAAAAATTGAAGATTTTGAATGTGAATCAATAGCTATTACAGATGGTCCAAGACTTGTTCAACCTTTAAGAGAATTAGGTTACAGTCATGTTGTAGCAGAATTAGATGCTCATTCTAAGACTTTAGGTGTAGATTCTATTGTAGATTCTGACTTTGGAATGATGATTAGATCAGCTATCGAATGGGAACTTGAAGAATAATTTGTTATAATTATTAAAATAAATTAAATCGTGATTTATATGATTACTATTATTGATTATAAAAGTGGAAATCTTAGAAGTATTTCTAATGGATTTAAAAAAATAGGTGTTGAAGCTAAAATAACTGATAATCCAGAGGATATTGCAAATGCAGAATACTTAGTTTTACCTGGTGTTGGTGCTTTTGGAACAGCTATGGAAAATTTAAATCCTTTTAAAGATTTAATTTATGAACATATTAATGATGATAAACCATTTTTAGGAATCTGTTTAGGTCAACAAGTACTTTTATCTTCATCAGATGAAGCACCTAATGTTAAAGGTCTTGATTTATTTAAAGGGCATGTTGAAAAGATTCCGGAAGGCAGAAAAATCCCTCATATGGGCTGGAATCAAATAAAAGTTGTTAAAGATTGTCCTATTTTAGAAGGTATAGATGAAAAATCATTCTATTTTGTTCACTCTTATCATGTTGTAGTTGATGATGAACAATATATAGCTGCAAAATGTGATTATGGATTAGATATTACTGCAGCATTATCATCTAACAATCTCTTTGCAAC
>JAKSUD010000046.1 GCA_024409185.1 archaeon | reverse complement strand
TGAAGTGATATAATGAGTAATTCCAAACATATTTTAGAGAATATTGAACCTACAAATGTATTTTATTTCTTTGAAGAAATTTCAAGAATTCCACATGGAAGTGGAAATACAAAAGAAATTAGTGATTATTTAGTAGATTTTGCTAAAAATAGAAATTTAGAGTTTTATCAAGATGATTTTGATAATGTTATAATTTATAAATCTGAAAATATTTCTAATGAAAATAGCTCTAACTTAAATAATAATCTCAATATTGAACCAATAATCTTACAAGGCCACATTGATATGGTTTGTGAAAAAAGCCTAAAATCTTCTAAAAATATGGAATTAGAATCTATTGATTTAGAGATTGATGGAGATTTTATAACTGCAAAAGAAACTACTTTAGGTGCAGATAATGGAATCGCTGTTGCAATGATTTTAGCTATTTTAGATGATAATAATCTTAATCATCCTCCAATTGAAGCAGTATTTACATCTGATGAAGAGATTGGACTTATAGGTGCTAGTAATCTTGATATGTCTAAACTTAAAGGAAAAGTCATTAATTAATTAATTTAGATTCTGAAGAAGAGGGGTTTATGGTTGTATCTTGTGCTGGAGGGAATAGATTAGATATTGAAATTCCAGTTGATACATTAGAATATTCTAAAGAAGATTTATCATTAGATTATGAGATTATTGATATTTCAATTGAAGGTCTTAAAGGGGGCCATTCGGGTATAGAAATAGATAAAGGATTAGCTAATGCCAATAAAATTTTAGGAAAATTATTAAAAGAATTCAATGAAAATGATGTTGATTTTAATTTAATTGATATCTCTGGAGGCAATTTAGATAATGCAATACCTAATAGTTCTTTTTCTACTATTTTAATTCATGATATTAATAAAATTAAAGATATTGCTAAGGAATTTGAAATTAAAGTTAATGAAGAATTTAAAGGTATTGAAGATAAAATAGAAGTAAATCTTGATTTTAAAGAATTTTCAAAAATTAATATTTCAGATGATAAATTTGCTGTTTTATTAAAAGATTCCACAGATAAAATTATTGATTTTATTAATACTGTACCAAATGGTATTATAAAGATGAGTGAAAATATAGAAGGTCTTGTTGAAACTTCTCTTAATTTAGGGATTATGAGTTTAAAAATGGATAGATTAAATAATTTTAATGTAACTATGTCTATTCGCAGTTCTCTAAATGCTGAAAAAGAAAAATTAAATAGAGAAATTAAATCAATTACCAAAAGATTTTTAGGAACTGTTAAAATTAGAGGAGATTATCCAGGTTGGGAATTTAAAGAAGATTCCCCTCTTCAAAAACTTGTATGTGATGTCTATGAGAATCAATATAATAAACCTATGATTGTAGAAATAATTCATGCAGGTTTGGAATGCGGAATATTTGTAAATAAAATCGATAATTTAGATGCAATATCTATTGGACCTACTCTTTTAGATGTTCATTCATATAATGAGAAAATGAGCATAAGCTCTGTTTTTAGAACATATAATTTATTATTAGCTATTTTGGAGAAATTGTCTAAGGTTTAGTTGATATGATTAATAGCTATTTTTTGAGGTCTTGTCTGAAGTTTAATTTTTAATTTTATCTAAAAAGAGGATATTATGAATATTGAGGTAAAAGCAATACTAATTTCAACTTTATTAACTTTTATTGGTATTTTTAATTATGATTGTATTGCTATAACTTTGCCTTATTTATCAAGTTCTCTTGATATTAGTTCTGTTTTTGCAAATTGGGTTTATTTAGCATTTTTCCTTGCTTGTAGTGGTACTGGAATTGCTTTTGGAAAAATAACTCTTAAATATGGTATTGTAAGATCAAGTATAATTTGTGTTATTTTAGGAATTATTGGTTCATTTTTATGTTTAATTACAATAAATCCTTATTTTATTATTGTAGGTAATATGCTTCATGGTTTATCTGCATCTGGAACATTTGCAACATTATATGTATTTATTTATCGTAAAGTAAGTAGTCATAAAGTTGGATATGGCCTTGGAATAGCTACTGCTGGAGGATTTGCAGGATCTTTATTTGCTCCTCTTGTTGGAGGTTTTTTATCTGCATATCTCTCTTGGATTTGGGTATACTTCTTTACTTTACCCTTTATGGTTCTTACATTAGTCCTTCTTTTGACATTTGATGAAGAATGGTATGATGATGTTGATTTAGATAAAATAGGTATAGTTTTATGGTTTATAACTATGGCATTATTTGTTTATTCTATAACCTATTTATCTACCACAAGAGGAATTATTCTTTTTATTATAAGCATAATTTTAATGAGTATTTTTGTTATTTATGAGTTAAAAATAGAAGAACCTATTTTTAATTTTAGAGTTTTAAAAAATCATTTGTATGCTTTGAATAATTTTACAGCACTTATGACTCAACTTGTAAAATGTGGCGCAATTTTTGTTTTAACATTATATCTTCAGTATGTTGGTAAATTTACAGCTATTGAAACTGGTTTGCTTATTGGACTTTTTGCATTAGTTATGATGATTTCATCTTTATTTGCTGGGAGATTATCTGATAAATATAATCCTGTAAATTTAACTGATTATGGGTTAATTATTATGTGTTTAGCTTCTGCTATATTCTGTTTTATTAATCATCTTTCAATTTACTTTATAGTTATTGCTTTAGTTCTTTTAGCTATTGGTCTCGGTATATTCGAAACTCCTAATAAAAAGATTCTTTTTGAATCATCTAAAGAAATTAATGTAGCAGGTAGTTCTGCATTTTTATCTACAATTCGTGATATTGGATCTTTATTATCCACAGCTATTTTCACACTTATTTTAAATATTTTCATAAATAGTGGTAATTATTGGTCTATAAGCAGTAGTTTAATGTTTGAAATCATGTTTATTTTCATGATAATTACACTTATTATTTCTCTTATTTCAAGATTTAAATATAAAAAAATAGTTATTTAGTCTTTTATTTAAGTTACTTTTATTTTTAATAATTATTTAATATTTTATTTAAGTTAATATTTTATTTGGTGTAATAGTTAATTTATTCAGATAAAATGTTCTTTTTCTTTAATTTTCTAATAATATGTAATAAAATAATTCCCCAAATATTTTGCCAGATGGAATAAATAGCTCCAGGTATTGTTGCCATATAGAACATTGGAAAACTTTCTGCAGCTAAACTTGCAGCTAATCCTGAATTTTTCATTCCTAAATCAATAAAAAGAGTATAAAATTTATCTTTAGGTAATTTAAGCATTTTTCCTATAATGTAAGTTATTATATGTCCTGAAAAACTAAGAAGAATAACTGCAACAGTAGCTATAATCCAATTAGATGCAATGTCATTTGAATTTACAGAGATAATTATTGATAACATTAAACTTATTAAAATAATAGATGCTGAAGGTGCAATAACACTTATTTTTTTTACTTGATTTTTTAAAATTATGGTTAATTAACATTCCTAAAATTAATGGAATAATTACACATAAAATAATTGACATTCCAATGTCTGCTACATAATAATTTATATTGGAATTTATTAATAATAATGTTAAAATAGGTGTTATAATTATTGACATGATTGTAGTGCATATTGTTATTCCAACAGATAATGCAGTATCGCCTTTACATAAATAAGTGATAACATTACTTGTAGTTCCACTTGGGCAAGCACCTAAAAGGATAAGTCCAATAGTTAAAGCATCATTTAAATTTAAAACAATTGAAATTAATAAAGCCATAAGTGGCATAATAATAAAGTGTCCAATAACTCCAAGGTAAATATATTTTGGATATTTTATAAGTGGTAAGAAATCACCATAATTTATTTTTAATCCTACAATAAACATAATTCCCATTAATAAGAAATCAATATAATATTGAGGCATCCAATTAAAATAATTAGGTTTAATAAATGCTATTATTATAAAAATCATCAAAATAACAAGCATATTTTTTTCAATTGTTTCATTAATTGTTAATAGCATATTATTACCTAGTTTTAATTTGGATTTATTGTATTTATTTTAAAATTTAAAAAATTATGATAAAAATAGTTTAAAAAAAGAAAAAAAGAAAAGGTTAAAAAACCTTTTAAATTATTTAAGTTTAATAATTAAAACTTATTAAATTTAGTAGTGGTTAGCAAGAGCTGCTACACCTGCACCTGCATCAACATCTTTACCTAAACCTTTTAAGGTTAATCCTAATGCAGTGAAAGTAATAGCTAATTCTTTGTAACTAATTACACCCATGTGACCAATTCTGATGATGTTTCCTTTAAGATGGTCTTGTCCACCAGCTAATTGTACACCATATTTGTTTAACATAGTGCCTCTTACTTGATCATCAGTTAAACCTTCTGGCATTTTTACTGCAGTTACAGTAGCAGAAGATACATTTTCATCTGGGAATAATTCAAGGCCTAAAGCTTTACAAGCATCTCTAGTAGCTGCTGCAGCTTGGTGGTGTCTTGCTACTCTGTTGTCTAATCCTTCTTCTTGAATGATTTCAAGAGCTTCTTTAAATGCATAAATTAAGTTTACAGAAGGGGTGTAAGGAGTTTGTGCAGGACTTTTAGCACCATTTTTCTGATATTTAGGCATATTTAAGTAGTAACTGTTAGATTCAACTTTTTCAGCTGCTGCCCAAGCATCGTCACTGAAAGTTACAGCTGCAAGACCTGGTGGTGCAGCAATACATTTTTGAGATCCAGTTACACAAGCATCAATGTGATATTTATCTACATTTACTGCGTCTCCTCCTAAGGAAGATACAGTATCTACAATGTACAAAGCATCGTAGTTTTTCATTACTTCACCGATTTCTTCAATAGGTGCAGCTACACCAGTAGAAGTTTCGTTGTGAACAGCAGTTACAGCTTTAATGTTTTCATCAGCTTCTAAAGCTTCTTCAACCATATCAGGAGTTACAGCAGTTCCCCATTCAACATCTAAGGTTTGAGCATCAATACCATGAACATCTGCGATTTCTTTAAATCTACCACCGAATTTTCCTCCGACGATATTTAATACTTTTTCATCTTTACCTACAAGGTTTGCAAGTGCAGCTTCCATTGCAGAAGTTCCAGAACCTGTAAGAATGTAGGAGCTATTTTTAGTTTGGAAAGTTTTAGACATGAGTTCAGTAGTCTCATCGTAAATTACACCAAATTCGTCTCCTCTGTGGTTTACAACATTTTTAGCCATAGCTTGTAATACTCTTGGGTCTACAGTAGTTGGACCTGGGAGCATTAATAAAATATTATTCATTTATAATTTCCTCCAATTATACAATAATAAGTAGTATAAGCTTGATTTAATTAATTAGTTAATTTTTACATAATTTTTAGTAATAATTTTAATTTTACTATTACAACTTTTTATCATATTGATTAAATTTCAAGCTATTTAATACTTTAGTTTTAATAGTTTTTAAATATTATGTTAAATTAATTTTTTATTTATCTAAATTTTAAATTTAAAAAGATTCAATTAGTAAAAATTCTTTACAAAGATTATTCAATAGATATATAAATATTTAAATATTTGTTTAAATAAAATTAGGTATGTTAGATTTTTTAAGATATACATTGGCTTTTTGGAGATTTTTTAATGGGTGAACGTGTTGAATGGGCAAGTAATCTTACCTTTTTAATGGCTATGATTGGGGCTGCTGTTGGTCTTGGTAATATTTGGAGATTCCCTTATATTTTCTATTCTAACGGTCAAGGTAGTTTCTTAATCCCTTATTTATGTGCTATTTTAATCTTAGGATTGCCTTTCTTATTATTAGAATATTCATTAGGTGCTAAATTTAATGATTCTGTGTTGAATACTTTCGCGCGAGTGGATAAGAAATTTAAATTAGTTGCTTGGGCGATTATGCTTATATCTTTCTTGATTGTAACTTACTATCTTTGTATTGTTGGATGGGACTTAAACTACTTCGTTTTAAGTTTTACTAAAGCATGGGATCTAATCCAGATGCATTTTTCAATGTTAATTTATTACATTCTACTACTAATTTAAGTGGTATTACCCAAATTATTCCTTATGTTTTCATAGCTATTTTAGTTCTTTGGGTTGCTGTTTGGTATATTTCCCATAAAGGATTAAATGAAGGTATTGGTAAATTCACTTCCCTTTTTGTTCCTTTACTTTTCATTTTAGGTATTGGTATTGCTATTTATAATGTAACTTTACCAGGTGCTTCTATTGGTTTAGTAAGGTTCTTGCAACCTAATTGGAATTTATTATTTAGTGCTGATATTTGGTTAGCTGCATTTGGTCAGATTTTATTTACTTTATCTTTAGGTATTACTGTTGTTTTATCATATTCCAGTCACTTACCTGAAAAAATTAATTTAACAAGAAATGCTTGTACTGTAATTCTTGCTAACTGTGGTTTTGAGTTAATTAATGCTATTGGTGTTTTCTCTATCTTAGGTTATATGTCTTACACTACTGGTCTTTCCTTTGATCAATTAATTACTTCTGGTTCTGGTCTTGCATTTGTAGTATTCCCTCAAGTATTTAATATTTTAGGAGATGTTGGTTACATTTTAGGACCTATTTTCTTCTTCTCTATTTTAATTGCAGGTCTTACTACTGCTATTTCTTATATTGAACCTCTTGTAGACTCTTTTGAGCATACCTTCAAAATATCTAGGAAAAAAGCAGTAACTATTATAACATTCTTTGGATTTTTAGTATCTATTCTCTTTACTACTGCAGCAGGAAACTTACTAATTACATTATTCGATGATTTCTTGAATAACTTTGCATTAATGATTGGTATTATCTTGCAATGTATCATATTTGCTCATATTTATGGTACTGGAGATTTAAAAGAAGTTTTAAACAGAGAAACTTGGTTTACTGTTGGAACTTGGTGGGATGTAATTATTAAATATATTCTCCCAATCCTTATTGCTGTTTTATGGATTATTGGAGTTTATGATTTGATTATGGCAGGTAATGTTGAAAAATTATTCATATACGTAGTTATTGCTATTACTCTTATCATAGTGCCATTTATATTGAATTTCATCGATAATAGAATAAACAAAGTTGATGCTTAATTATTAAAATTTGGGATTTAGTTATTTATTAATTTAAATAATTAGTTCTTAATTTTTTATAATTTTTTATTTTATTTTTTTCTATTTTTTA
>JAKSUD010000045.1 GCA_024409185.1 archaeon | reverse complement strand
CCTTTAGGAAGAGAAGGCCCTTCTGTACAATTAGGAGCTATGGCTGCAAAAGGAGTTTCAAAAAATTTAAATAATTCTAAAACTTGTGAAAATCGCTCTATCATTTGTGGAAGTGGAGCAGGTATTGCTGCAACATTTAATGCACCAATTTCAGGAGTATTATTCACAATCGAAACAATTAGCAAAAGTTTTGATAAAACAATAATTTTTGTAGGTCTTATTGCAGTGATAATTGCTGATTTGATTGCTAAAGCATTCTTTTGGTCAAAGCCCTATTTTTAAATTTTCTGCAGTAAATATTCCTTTAAATTATTAGTGGATTTTAATAGTTCTTGGAGTAATAATGGGTTTTGCAGGATATATTTACAACACTGGTTTAATGACTTCCTCAAATTTATGGGATAAAATAAACATTCCATTAGAACTTAAATTTGCAATTACATTTATAATAACAGGAATAATTGGTCTTTTCATACCTGATGCAATGGGTGGAGGACATCAAATGATGTATTTACTTGAAGTAAGTATACCTCCATTATCTATATTAATTACTTTATTAATTGTAAAATATTTGCTTCTTGCATTCTGTTTTGGATCTGGAACTCCTGGAGGAATTTTTTATCCAGTTTTAGTTATTGGAGCATATATTGGAGCTATTTTTAGTGTTATTGTTGTTCCATTTTTCGGATTAAATCCTTTAATTACTTATCAATTTATCTTAATTGCAATGGCAGCAATGCTTGCAAGTTCTGTAAGAACACCCATAACAGCGGTAGTTTTAGTTTCTGAAATGAGTGGTATTTCAACAGCACTTGTAGGGCTTGTTATTGTAACACTTTTAGCTTATACAATTCCAACATTACTTGGAAATGATGGAATCTACGATTCAATATTAAATAAACTTATAGTGAATAATAATCCTAATTATGATAAAAGTAAAAGTAAACTTGAAGAGTATATTATTCCATTTGACTGTAAATATATTGGAGAAAAAATATGGAATTTACCATTACCACAACCTGCATTAGTAGTGTCCGTGGTAAGAAATGGAGATACATTAATTCCTGATGAAAATATGATTTTAGAACCTACTGATGAATTATTCATAATAATGAATTACAAAACATATGCTAAAGATAATAAAATTATTGAAGAAATGTTTTACAATAAAAAGTACTAAAATTTTAAAAAAATAATATAATCAAAGAAGAGGAGTAAATATGAAAATAGCTATTGCATCATGTAATGGAAAAGAGTTAGATACTCATTTAGGCAAATCTAACTCAATGTATATTTATGAATTTGATGAAGAAGAAAATAAAAGTGAATTTCTTGAACATAGAAATATAGAAATTGATTTAGAATCAAAACATCAAAGTCAAAAAATAATAAAAGCTCTTGAAGATTGTGATGTAATTATATCATTAAAACATGGGCCTAAATCTGGAATTTATGCTAAAGAAGCAAATATAAAATTAGTTGAAGATGAAGGCACCATAGAAGAAGTATTAAAAAGATACACAGATCATATCATTTTCATGAAAAATGTAAAAATTTAATAGTTTAAATTAATCAAGAGCACTAATCAATAAAAATAATAATTTTAAGAGGATAATATGATTATATTTAATAAACAATTTATCAAAGAATTTTTTAAAAGAAATAAAAAATTATTAATTATTGCTATAACCATTGTATTTATTTCTTTTATTGGAGGAATCATATACAGATATATGGCTGTTCCTAATCATAGTGAATTAACAAATGCATTAATAACAAAAGGTCATGTTAACCCCGACCCATTTTTCCCAATATTTAGCCATAATATTATTTCATCAATCTTAATGCTAATTGGAGGTTTTGTTATTTCCATACCCTCATTAATTATGAGTGTAATGAATGGATTAATGATGGGATCAATTGTAGGTGTAGATCCTACATTTGGATTAATAGGTTTAATTCCTCATGGAATATTTGAACTTCTTGCAGATGTATTCTCTCTAACTGGTGCATTTATCATAACTAAATTTGAAATTAATATAATAAAAGCAATTATTAGTAATGAATTAAGTATAAAAGATGTGATTAGTAGTTCAAAAGACATATATAAAGAATTAATATTGATTTTTGTTATTATTGTAATACTTTTAATTATAGGTGGAATTTTTGAAACTAAAATTGACTGTTTAATAGCAAATGCATTTTTCCATATATAACAAAAACAAGTAAATATATTAATAAAAAAGAGAATTAATAAAAAAGTTATTTAAAATTATAAATAAACAAAGGTTTTAAATACTATAAAATAAAAATCTATACATAACCTTTATGGGCGGGTTTTAATTTATTTAAAACTTTTTTAAAATTATTTTAAACTGGTGGATTTAATCCAAAGAGGATAATTATAGATAAATTAGAAAATTAAAATCTAAAAAGATTTATAATTTAAATTTATAACTAATTTTTTATTTATCTTTAATAAGAAACAATAAGATTTGTTTAATTTATTCTACAAAACTCAAAGTTGATTTAAAAAAATAAAATATAATAAGTATAATCAAGTAGAATAACCTTCTTAAATGACTTATAAAAGATAATCTAAAGACTAAATTCACAATAATAATCAAAATTCAATTATTAGATATTTTCTAATAATAAATCAAATTTATAACCGTAGCTATTAATTGGCTAAATTTTAAAGTTTAAATAAGTATTAGCCATAGCTATGTTTTATTTACTATAATTAAATTACGGAACAAATATTTAAGTGAGGTATAAAAAATGGCAAAAAAACAAAGACGTAGAGTACGTGATACTTGGAAAGAAAAATCCTGGTTTACTATCAAAACCCCAGTTGCTTTCCAAGATAAAGAAATCGGAGAAACTCCTGCAAAAGATGCAGATTATGTAATTGGAAGAACTGTAGAAGTAACCATGAGAGAATTAACTGGTGATTTTTCCAAACAATACATTAAATTACAATTTGAAGTAGACAATGTTGCTGGAAACATTGCAAACACTAAATTTATTGGTCACAAAACTACTACTGACTATGTCAGAAGTATGATTAGAAGAGGAACCAGTAGAATCGATGCTCCTGTTTATGTAACTACCAAAGATGATCGTAAACTCAAACTCCATGTATTAGCTGTTACTACTAGAAGAGCAAAATCTTCCCAACAAAAATTCATGAGAGAAACCATCCAAGACTTAGTTACTAAAGTAGCAAGTGAAAAAACCTTTGATGAATTAGTAGAAGTCTCTGTTAACGGTAGATTAGCTTCTGAAATTTACCACAAAGCTAAAAAAATCTATCCTCTTAAAAGAGTAGAAATCATCAAAAGTAAAGTATTAGACTAAGTCTAATATTTTATTTTTTCTTTTTTTTTCAACCCCTTAGTAATACTTTTTATATATTTTTTATTACATATTGAAAAAGTATATATTAATTAAAAAATATAACATATAAAATAACAGAATAAAAAATTAATAATTACAATTTTTAAAAGCCTGTGAAACAATGGAAAAAGTTTTAATGATTAATTGGGGTTATGTAATTCTTCTTTTTGTATTAGGAGTAATAACCTACAAAAGAAAAAGTTTAGATTTATTTGGATCTATCATAATGATTATTATGGGAGTTACCATCATATTTTCAGCAGGTGTAAATTGGTTAATTTTAATTGTACTATTTTTAATTATGAGTCTTATAGCTACCAAATTTTCCAAATCTTATAAAAAAGAGCTTGGAGAATATGAAGGTACAAGAACTGCTAAGAATGTTATTTCTAATGGAGTAGTTGCATTTCTAATGGCTGCATTTGGAGGATATTATGTTCCATTTGTAGGAGGTTTCATTGGATCAATAGCTACAGCAACTGCAGATACATTAGCTAGTGAAATAGGCGTTTTACAACAACCTCGTTTAATTACTACCTTAAAAAAAGTGCCTGCTGGAACTGATGGTGCAATATCTATTTTAGGAACTGCTGTTGGAATTATTGGTGCAGGAATTATAGGATTTGCATCTTGGATTCTTGGAATAATGCCTGAACCTTTAACTGCTATTAAAATTGCAGTAATTTCAGGAACTGTAGGTTGTTTTATGGACAGTATACTTGGAGCTACTCTTGAGAGAAAAGACCTTTTAACTAATGAACATGTAAATCTATTAGCTACAATAACTGGAGCTATTGTAGGAATTATTTGTGTTCTTTAAATTAGAAAAAATACTTTCTACTTTTTAATATTTTTATACACAATAAATCTTATTTTTTCAAATATACTTTAAATATAAAAGTGATATTCAACTGTACTTGATTTTTAATAAATAAGGTTTATAAACTTTAAAAACAAACTATTTTTATAGAATATTAAAAAATTAATATTTAATAATTTAATATAAATTAACTTGAAAAATTAACTAAAATAAATCTAAAGAATTAATTAATATAAAAAACCACTTAGGGGATAAAATGAAAGGAATGATATTAGTAATGGATGGACTTGCAGGCCGTCCTTTAAAAGAACTTAATGGTAAAACAACTTTAGAAGCAGCAAAAACTCCAAATATGGATAAAATGGCTGAGCGAGGAATCACTGGAATAATGGATTCTATTGCACCAGGAATTATTCCTGGAAGTGATACTGCACATTTATCTCTTTTAGGTTACAATCCTTATGAAGTTTATACTGGAAGAGGACCATTTGAAGCAGCAGGTGTTGGAGTAGATGTTATTCCTGGAGATATTGCATTTAGATGTAATTTTTCAACCTCTGATGAAAATGGAATAATCACAGATAGACGTGCTGGAAGAGTAAGAGAAGGAACTGACCAACTTGTAGAAGTTCTTAACACTATGACTATTGAAGGATATGAAGATGTAGAAATCATATTCAAAGAATCTACTGGCCACAGAGCAGTTTTAGTATTACGTGGCCCAGGATTATCTGGAAAAGTTAGTGATGCTGACCCTAAAGTTGAAGGCAATAAACCTAAAACTGTAAAAGCTCTTGACGACACCCCTGAAGCTGCAAAAACAGCAGATTTATTAAATAAAGTAGTAGCTAAAACTTATGAAATGATTAAAAATCATCCAGTAAACCTTGAAAGAATTAAAAATAACGAACCTCCAGCAAACATTGTAATCCCTCGTGGTGCAGGAGAAGTTCCAGATGTCCCATCAATTAATGATAAATATGAAGTTAACTCTGCATGTATTGCTGAGACTGGATTAATTATAGGAATCGGACGTTTTGCAGGAATGGATATTATAGAAATGGAAGGTGTTACTGGTGGAGTTGATACTAACCTTGAAAATATCAGAGACACTATTGTTGATCAAGTAAATAATAGTGAACATGACTTTTTCTTAGTAAACATTGATGGTGCAGATGAAGCAGGTCACGATGGAAATATGCAAGAAAAATTAGAATTTATTGAAAAAGTTGATGAAGTTGTATTTAGTGAACTTTTAAAACTTGAAGATATTTACATATTCCTTACTGCAGACCATGCAACTCCTATTTCTGTATTAAATCACTCAGGAGACCCTGTCCCAATCATCATTAATGGTCCTGAAGTTAGAGTAGATGATGTTTGTGAATATAGTGAAGTTGCTGTAGCTAAAGGTGGAATGGGTAGAATCCGTGGCAGTGATGTAATGAATATTCTCATGGATTTAATGGGATATGCTCATAAATTCGGAGCATAATATTATATAACGTTAATTTATAAAAAAAAACTAATTATAAGAAATTAATATAAAAAATATTAAAAACTTAAAATTAAAAAATTATAAAATAAATTATAAAAAATTATATTTATTAAGAAAATCAATTAATTTTAGGAGTAATTACAATGAGTGAAACTAAAAAATTATTCGGAACCTCTGGTATTAGAGGTTTAATTGGATCTGAAGTAACAACAGAACTTGCTTTAAGTGTAGGAAAAGCTTTAGCTAAATACTTAAATAATGAAGGAACTGTTGTTTTAGGATATGATACAAGAACCACTAATCAAATGTTAGACCAAGCTATTTGTGCAGGTTTACTTGATGGTGGAATCAATGTTATTAAAATTGGAATGGTCCCAACTCCTTTAGTAGGTTATGCTACTGAAAAACTTGATGCAGATGCTGGAGTAATGCTTACTGCTTCACATAATCCTTCTCCATATAATGGAATTAAAATATGGAATAAAAATGGAATGGCTTATACTCAAGCACAAGAAGCAGCTATTGAAGAAATTTATCATAAAAAAGATTTTAAAGCTACTGAATGGGATAAAATTGGTACTTTAATCCATAATGAAGAAATTAAAAATACTTATATTAATGCATTATTAGATACCGTTGATATTAAACCTGGACTTAAAGTTGTTATTGACTGTGCATGTGGTGCAGGTTCTGAAATTTCCCCACTTGTATTTAGAAAAGCTGGTTGTGATGTAATAACCTTAAATTCACAAGCAGATGGATTCTTCCCAGGAAGAAATCCAGAACCTAATGAAGCTAATTTATCTTCACTTATGAAAGCTGTAGTAGCTACTGGAGCTGATTTAGGAATAGCTCATGATGGTGATGCAGATAGAATGATTACTGTTGATGAAAATGGTAAAGTTTCTGACTTTGATAAATTACTTGCACTTATTTCTAAGAAATTTGGAGGAACTGTAGTAACTACTGTAGATGCAGGATTATGTATGGATGAATCCTTGGAAGAAGTAGGTGGAAAAGTAATTAGAACCAAAGTAGGAGATGTAAATGTAGCTGAAGTAATTATTGAAGAAGATGCTACATTCGGTGGAGAACCTTCAGGAACTTGGTTACACCCAGACTTTTGTATGTGCCCAGATGGAATTTTATCTGGTCTTAGAATGGCTGAAATGGTATCAAAAGAAGGAAAACTCTCTGAATTACTTTCTAAATTCCCAGATTATCCTAACATTCGTGAAAAGGTTGTTTGTTCAAAAGAAGCTAAAATCAAAGTTATGGACAATATGGAGAATCTTTTAAAAGATGCTTTTGACGATATTAAAGAAATTAATACTATCGATGGTGTTCGTTTAACCTTTGAAGATGGTAGTTGGGTTCTTGTAAGACCTTCTGGTACAGAAGATTATGTAAGAATCACTTTAGAAGCAAAAACAACTGAAAAAGCTGAAAATATCAGAGATATTTGTAAAAAAATAATTGAAGATAATATTTAAATTCAATTATTTTTATTATTTTTTTAAACTTAAATATAACAATTGTTAATACATAATATGAAAAAATAAAAATAATTAAGAAAA
>JAKSUD010000044.1 GCA_024409185.1 archaeon | reverse complement strand
AACAAGCTTAAAATGACCTTTAAAAACCATAGTGAAAATATTTGCTTAAACAAGCATTAAATTAAATAGATTAGTTGCATAGACAATTAATTATAGGATAATATAAAAAATTCTTCATTTATTCATTTTATTTAATCAGATTATTTAGAAATTTTTATAAATATAATTTATAATATTATATTAAAGTTTAATATTACAAATATTAATAAAAAGTAATATTTTTGCATCCTGAGGATATGAAGATTTTTATTATTTTTTATTATTTATTAAAATAGTATTTTTTATTAGGGGTTTATTTTTGTATTTTTTACTCATTTTTTTTTACTGTAAAAACTTTTTTTAACTAATTATTTTAAAAATATATCGGATTTTAGTGGTTTAATTTATTAAATAATTAATATTATTACTTAAAATAACTTTTAAGATTTATATAATTATTCATTGCTTAAACAAGTTTTTAATTGCCTATACAAATAAATAATAAAGCCATTTTGCGCGATTTTTTTAAATTTTTTTAGAAAGGTTTATATACTATGTAATATAATCTTTACACATGGAATATATTTTTAACATGATTTCAAGAAATTTTATTGAAATTATATGTTCTAATATATCCTATAAATCTCTGGGGAGATTATATGAAGACATTTATAAAATATTTAAGGCAAGAAATGGGAATTAATCAAAAAGATTTTGCAGATCAAGTTGGTGTTTCTCGTCAAACTATCAGTGCTTTAGAAAATGGTCGTTATAATCCTTCACTATTATTAGCTTATAAAATTACTAAACTTTTAAATCGTAATACAATTGAAGAAGTTTTTAAATTAGATGAAAGTGATTTATAATTTTAATAAATAGTTTACTATTAAGGATTATCTAATGTAGTTGAATTATATATTTATAATATAAAACAGTCTAGTTGAATTGTATTTATAATAAAAAATTTTTATTAAAAATAGTGTATCGTTATTTATTAACTATGTAAAAAAAATAACACGAGGGATTTTCATGATTTTAGATATTTATAAAGATGCTCTTGGATATAGTTTTCAAGATGGTAAAAGATTAGTAAAACTTGGAATTATTTGTTTATTTAATTTTTTACTTTTACCTATATTTTTAGAATTAGGTTACTCTTATAGAGTAACAAAAGTTGCTGTTAAAGGAATGATAAATGGAGAAGATGCATTACCTAATTTTGATGATGCTGTTTCTATGTTTATTGATGGTTTAAAAGTATTTGTTGTTAAATTTGTATATATTATAGTTCCTATAATTATCTTTGCTGTATTAACATATGTTGGTGGAGTAGTTGGTGGTACTGCAGGATCCGTTATTACTTTTATTGCTGCTGTAATTGGTATTGTTTTAGGTATTATTTGTTACATATTATCTGATCTTGGTATTTGTCATATGGCAAATCTAGATGAAGCTTTATCTACTGCTTTTGATATAAAGCATTACGTGAAGTTGCTGATTCTATTGGATGGTTAAGACTTCTTGGATTCTACATTGGATTAATTATAATCATGTTAGTTATTATTGCTATTGTATCTATTGTTTTATTCTTAATCTTTGGAATACTTGGAATTTCCGCTTCTGTTTTAACTGCAGGTGCTGGAATCGCAGGTATAACTATTTTAGGATCTATTGTTATGATTGCAGTATTCTGTTTTATTGTAATTCCTTTCTTAACAATTTTTGAAGCTCGTTCTATTGGATTAGTTTACAATCTTAAAGATTAAGTTAATTAAAATTTATAAATTAATAATTTATTATTTATTTCTTTTAAAAAGGTGTTTAAATGGTAAGTATTACTGATAATTTAAAGGAAGGATTAAAATATCCTTTATATGAACCTAAGAAAGTAGGTATTTTAGGAGCATTATATTTTATTATAACTTTTATAGTTCTTGGTGCAGGCCATATATTCTTTAGTTCAATAAAATATTGCCCCTACTACAATATTAGAAAATGCTACTGCAGTTTCCGCTAATAGTGCTACAGTTTTAGCTAATAATACTATTGCAGCTAATAGTACTGTAATCTCAACTAGTGGTTCTACACTTTCAGGAAATATATTTTCTATGATTTCTCCTGTAAGTAGTGCTGAAGCGATTATACTTTTAATAATCGCTTTAATTATTTCATTTTTTGTAACTGGATATTTATTCAGAGTTATTGAATTCACTGTTGATGGTAAAAACACTCTTCCTGAATTTAATGATTTTTTAAACATGTTAATATCTGGTATTAAAGTAGTTATTGTAGGAATTGTTTATTCAATTATTCCAAGTATTCTTGGAATTGTTGCTTTATCCTTAAGTTCTAATCCTAATAGTATAATTTCTGGAATTGGATTTATTATTCTTATTATAGCTATTATTTTAGGTATTATTCTTGGTCTTATGGAGATTATGGCAATTAATAATATGGCAGCAAATAATGGTAGTTTAAGAAGTGCTTTTGAATTTAAAAATGTATGTCACCTTATATGTTCTATTGGTTGGATTAGATTTATAGATGCACTTATATTTTTAGGTTTAGTAGGAGCTATTTTAATATTTGTAGTTGCAGTTATTTCTATTGTTATAATGTTAATTTGTTCATTAGCAGGAGAAATAGGTACTTACATTGGTATTGTTTTAATGGCAATCCTAGTTGTATTAGTAACTTCTTATTTACAAATAGTTACATTCCGTTATTATGGTGCATTATATAATGAAGCTATTAAAGAATAATTTTTTATAGAATAATTTTAATTATTCTTTCTTTTCTTTTTTTTAAATTAACTCTTATTTTGTAATTATTTTGATTATAATCTTTTAAAAGATTTAGAATTAATTTATTAATAAAATTAATATTGAATTAAAAATAGTAAAATTTAATCGCCTAATAATTAGTTAGACGATTAATTAATTTGAATCTTATTTTGTATTAGTTTTACATGACTATATTAAACATTGTAAAGTAAACTAAAATTCCTGCAACAGCTATTGTTACAAGCCATATAGGAATATTCCATTTTAATACTTTAGATCCATCTAATGTTGGAATTGGTAATAAATTAAATAAAGCAAGGAAACTATTAATTTTAGCTCCAATAATACAAATTATTGCAATAATGTAATTAGTTTCAGAAAGCATTATTGAATTTCCAAGTGAAAAGAGGATTACTAAAAATATTAAAGTAATTGCAATGTTTATAATAGGTCCAGCTAAAGATATGATTCCATTTTCTCTATCTGTCATATTAGGGCCGTAAATATAAACTGCACCAGGTGCTGCAAATATAAATCCAAAGAATGAACTTATAAGTGCAATAACAAGTCCATAAACCCACATTTTATATTCTGCCCAATAACCATAATGCATTGCAGATAATTTATGTCCAAGTTCATGGAATATGAAACCACATCCAACTCCTAACATAATTATTGGAAGTAATGCAATAATTCCATTCAAATCTCGTCCTGAATAAAGAATACAGAAGCCAATTGAGATTACTACAAATGAAATTAAAAGGTCAATAACTTCTCTTTTAGTAAATTTAAACATATTTTTAAATTAATGTTTCATATTTATATACTTTTTGTATAATTTTAATTATATACTAATTTTGATATTAGGATTTTAATATTATGATTTTAAAAATAATATTTTAATATGTGATTTTATATATGCTAATTTTGATATTGGAATTTTAAAGATAATATTTACATATGGCACTGTCTAAAACTATCTTAATACATAAGATTAAATATTTCTTATAATAAAATTTATTAATTAGGTAATAAATTTATTAAATAATAATGGAGTATAAATTAAACAAAGTAGGAGGTTTTTAATGATATCTATTGTATTAAATGATAAAAGTAATAATAAAGAAACTCGTGTAGAATTATCTTTTAAAGAGTTTTTTGAAAAATCTCCTCAATTTAAAGGGCTTTCATTAGATGAAGCTCGTGAACATTTTACTTATTCTATGATTGAGTCTGACCATTTAATTTTAAGTTTAAATGCAAAGGATTTTACTATTAATTTTTCTAATCTTCCTGTAAGAAACATTTTTAATTTAAATTAGGAACTTGCAGAAGGAAAAAGTATTTTTGATATTTATACTTCTTTAAAACTTGTTGGATTTGAAAAAATATTATCTAATTTAAAAATTGGAGAATCAAAGAAATTTGATTATTTTATCTTTGATGATAATCGTTTGGCTCATTATTATCTTGTTACTATTTATAGGAGTAAAAATTCAATTTTATTTGCTTCAAGTAAGAATTTTTCCTATGAAATGTTTACAAATAAACAAAGATCATTAGATTCATTAGATGAAGGTATTATAATCGTTGAAAATAATTCTATTGTTTTTGTTAATGCTGTAAGTGAGAAATTATTTTCTATTTCTAATGATGAATTTTGTAAATTAAAGTTAAATGAGTTTTTAAATGCTTTTGATAGTGTAGGTGACTTTAAAAAAGCTATTAATGATATTAAAAAAGGTTATTCTATTTCTCAATCTTTCCATATAACAGAAGAGATTAATGGAGAAATTAGACACTTTAAAGTGTTCTGTTCAAGTCATGTTTATAAATCTAATCCTTCTATTCATATTCGTATAATGGATAGGGATGATGCAGATTTAGCAAAAGAGATTAATTTTAAAAACCAAAATGACCTTCAAATGCTTAGGTCCTTTGCAAATATTGCATCATTTATGCAAGATGATTCAACTAATGAAATTCGTTGGTCTTCTGAAGTAGGTTCTGTTCTTGGAATGTTTCCACCCTGTGTTTCTCTTCAAGAAGATTTATTTAAATATATAGTTCCTGAAGATAAAGCTAATTTTGAAAAAAGATGGATTAACTCAATTATTTCCAAAAGAGATGTTATAACTGAATTTAGTATAAGGAATGTTGAAGGTGAATTAAAACATTTATATTTATTTGCTAAATTAGTTTACTCTCCTAAAGGAGATATAATTAAAATTAAAGGTTTTATTCAAGATATTTCTAAAATTGTTGATTATAAAGCTAAATATGAAGCTTCAAAAAATATAAAAGCTGTTCCTCTAAAAACTGTTTATCATAGTGGAGAACTTCTTGCTAATTTATTACTTAATCTTGCAGAAAAGGAATATAAACTTACTAATGATTCTTTAGAAGTTTTAGAAAAAACTCAAAATAGATTACGAGCTATTCAGTTTGTTTATAAAATGTTAGCGAATTCTGCTAAATTTAAAATTAACTTAAAAAGATTCTTTGATAAGTATATTAAAGCAGTGCATATGTTTTATGATATTGATCATGTTGATTTAGATTGGAATATTTCTCGTGATTTTGTTGATTCTAAATTAATTTTTATACTTGCATTTTCTGTTAATGAAATTTTAGCTGAGATTTTGAAATATACTTCTCCTCAAGTTATTGAAACAATTAGGGTAAATATTTCTAGAGAAAAAAATATTATTAATTTACTTATTTGGACAGATTTAATTTTTTATTCTAAAGAAGAAATTGAAGAGGAATTCTTTATTCTTAAGCATATTCTTAAAAAATATAATTTAAATGATTATAAAATCGAAGTTAATGATGAAAGAACTTTCTTTAATATTAATATAGAATAAAATCTAATCTTTTTTATAAAATGATGAAGGAATTTTCTTTAATATTAATATAGGATAAAATCTACTTATTTTTGAAAAATTAAATATTTATTTCTATTAAGAAAAAATTAAATACTTATTTATATTAAGAAAAATATAATTTAATTATTAACTAAATTATGTGATAATTATGGCAAAGAAAAATGATAAAATGAGTATGCCAATGAGTGGTGCAGGTTTAGTAAGATACTTTGACGATGAAAGTGTAGGACCAAAAATAGCTCCTGAGCATGTTATCGCTATTACTATTATACTTGCTATATTCTGTCTTGTTTTAAGATACTCTGTATAAATTTAAAACAGTTTAATTTAGCTATTACTAAATTATCTTATTAATCAGTTATTATCAAGTATTATCAAGTATCTGATTATTAATAAATAATTTAGTTATCGCTACTACTGTTGATGTAATGAATAGTTTAAATCACCCTTTCTATTTAGATTTAGTGCTTTTTTTAATTATTATTAATCTATTCATTATTTATTTTATGTTCTAAATTTTCTTTAAAATTTAGCTATTGTTGTTGAATGCTTTTTATTTCTAAATTATTCCTGTGATATTATGAACTACTTTGAAAGATTAGAAAGTGAAACTCATAAGTTGTATGAAATAGCTAATGAAGCAAGATCTAAAGGTTTAGATGTTGAATTAGAAACTGAAATTCCATTAGCTAAGGATTTAGCAGAGCGTGTAGAAGGGCTTGTTGGTCCTAAAGGTGTTGCTAAACGTATTAAAGAGTTAGAGGAAACTTTATCACGTGAAGAAGTTGCTTTTGAAATTGCAGCAGAAATTGCATGTCAAGAAACTACTGCAACAGGTGACAAATTAGAAGAAGAAAAGCAGAAATTTGCAGACCAAGGTTTAAGAACAGCATTAGCTATTTTAACAGAAGGTGTAGTAGCAGCTCCTTTAGAAGGTATTTCTGGAGTTAAAATTAAGAAAAATTCTGATGGATCTAAATATGTAGCTGTTTATTTTGCAGGACCTATTCGTAGTGCAGGAGGTACTGCAGCAGCGTTATCCGTACTTTTAGGTGATAAAATCAGAGTAGCTACTGGTCTTGAACGTTACAAACCTACTGATGATGAAATTGAAAGGTATGTAGAAGAAGTAGAGCTTTATGAATCTGAAGTTACTAATCTTCAATATTCTCCAACTCCTGAAGAGGTAAGACTTGCAGCACGTATGATTCCTGTTGAAGTTAGTGGAGAACCTACTGATCAAGTTGAAGTGTCTCATAGAGATTTACCTCGTGTTGAAACTAATAATATTCGTGGTGGAGCTCTTTTAGCTATGGTTGAAGGAGTAATCCAAAAATCTAAAAAGATTTTAAAAATTTCTAAAAAACTTAAATTAGATAGTTGGGAATTTTTAGCTGAATATGCTAAAGGTGTTGGTTCTGATAAAAAAGAAGAAGAAAAAGAGGAAGAAGTTGTTGAAGAAGTAGAACTTAATCCTGAAGAATTAATTCCAACTAAAGAAGAGCTTTTAGAACATTCTAAATATATTCAAGATATTATTGGTGGAAGACCTGTTTTAGGTTATCCTTCTGAAAAAGGAGGATTTAGATTAAGATATGGTCGTTCAAGAAATACAGGGCTTGCTACAATGGGTGTTCATCCAGCTACTATGGAACTTTTAGAGTTTTTAGCTGTTGGAACTCAATTAAAAAT
>JAKSUD010000043.1 GCA_024409185.1 archaeon | reverse complement strand
AATTTGATGAAGCATTTGCTATAACTTTTTTAGAAAAACCTGCTGCAACAATTTCTGAAGAGATTGCAAGAAAAACAGAACATATGAGTAAGGCTAAAATTAATTCTAATAAGTTTAAACTAAGTAAAAAAACTATTAAAAATACTACTCAAAGTAAAATGCAATCTTTAGAATATGTTAAAAAAATAAATAAACCTCTTCCTTTTGATGATTATAAAAATCTTGAGAGAGATAATGAAATCTTAAATAAAGATTTAACTACTTTAAATGAATTTGATCAACGGGTTTTTGAATTATGTCAAGAATTAGGTAAAAGAATAGCTAATAAACATTCAAGAAGAGCAAGACTTGCAACATCTCATAAAATTGATATTCGCCGTACAATGAGACGAAATATGAAATATGGTGGAGTTCCAATTGATCTTGTTAATGTTAAACCACATCCTCATAAAAAAGAGCATCTTTTCTTAAATGATATTAGTGGGTCTTGTGAATGGATTAGTAGTTGGTTTTTCATGTTAATGTTTGCTTGTCAGTCTTCTTTTAAACATTCAAGAATGTTTGAGTTTGATAATAAAGCTATTGAAACTACAGAATTTCTTAAAGAAAAGTATATGGTTGATGCATTTTCTGAAATTAGATTATTACGTATGAGAAATGCAATGGTTCGTGGAACTTCAGATATGTATTCTGCATTTAATTCCTTTATGGAACAAACAAATATTAGTAAAAAGTCTTATGTAATAATCCTCTCTGATTGTAGAGATTGGGCAGGTCCTAAAGTAGATGGAATTCCTGCAAGTGTAAATCTTATTAGAGAAATGTCTAAACTCGCTAAAAAGGTTATTATACTTAATCCTGAAGATAAAAAGAAATGGGATGTTGTAGATAGTTGTGTTTCTTTATACACAGATGCAGGAGCTAAAGTTTACGAAGTAAGTACTTTAAATCAATTAGCAGATTTTGTTTCTTCAATGTAAATTATTTTTTATTTTTTTATTTTTAAATTTATTTTTTTTAAACTTATTTTTCCTAAATATTTAATAATATTAAAAAATAAAATTATTTTTAAAGATATGCAGAATAATATAAATTTTTTTAATTTAATTTTATTAGGATGACTTTTTATGGAATGTACTAAATGTGGAAATCCAGATGTAATTATTGAAAGAAAAGCTTCAGGACAAGCTTTATGTAAAGATTGTTTTATTAAAAGTATTGAAAAGAAGGTTATTTCAACAATTAAAAAAGAAAACTTTATAGAAAAAGGAGATAAAGTTTTAGTTGCATTATCTGGAGGTAAAGATAGTGTTGTAACTCTTGAAATACTTAATTCATATGTAGAACGTCATATAATTGAATTATGTGCAGTTACTATGGATGAAGGAATTGCAGGTTACCGTAATGAAGGTATTGAAATATCTAAAGCACATGCTGAACGTCTTGGAGTTCCTCATAAAATTGTTTCTTTTAAGGATACATTCGGAATTAGTATAGATGAGATTATGGCTCTTGATGAGCATAGAGGATCTTGTACTTATTGTGGTGTTTTCCGTAGATGGATTATTAATAGAGTTGCAAGAGAGTTTGGAGCTACTAAAATAGTTACAGGCCATAATTTAGATGATGAAACTCAAGCTATTATGATGAATTATTTAGAAGGAAATGTAGAAAATCTTGCTAAAATTGGTCCAAAAACAGAGTCTAAATCTGAATTATTCACCGTTAAAATTAAACCCCTTAGAGAAGTTCCAGAACATGAAATTGCACTTTATGCAGAAGCAAAAGGTTTAGAAGTTCATAGTACTCCTTGTCCTTATGCACAAGCTTCATTTAGAAAAGAAGTTGCAAATATTATGAAAGATTTATCAAAAGAACATCCTACTATTATGTATTCTACACTTCGTGGGTTTGATAAAATCCGTCCAGCTATTAGAGCTGAAATGAGTCATAATTATGAATTTGATAGATGTGAACGTTGTGGTGAACCTTCTTCTAATAGGTTATGTAGAGCTTGTACCTTTTTAGAAGAGTTAGGTAAATAGTTAGGCAATAATATTAATTAATTTATTAAACACTTTAGGCGTTGGTTATGAAATTTACAGTTATTTATAATAATGAAACATTTAATAAAGAATCTGATGTTGATTTAACTATTAAAGATCTTTTAGATGAAATGGGATTATCTTCTACAACAATTGTTTCTAAAAAGAATGGAGAAACTGCAATTGAAGAAAGTCCTATTGAAGATGGTGATGAAATACAATTTGTCCAAATCATCTTCGGAGGATAAATTTAATTTAATACTTAAAATTTGATGATTTTTAAAAATTTATAATATTAAATCTCTTTAGGTTGTGAGATTATAAAAGTTTATTATACTTGTGGAGCTTGTTATATGAGGCAAGTTCGTGATACTGTTGATTTAGCAACAGATGATGTTGATTTAAAGTTTAAGATTATTCAAGAGGCTTTAGCATTTTTAGCAGAGAATTTTGATGAAAATCTTCAATCTAATTCAACTGGAACTCGTATTCAACAATATATTAAGAAAGAAACTGGTTGCGAGGATCCTTATAAATTGGAAAAGATTGAAAGTAATAGAATTGCTTTAGATGTTTTACCTAAAGTTAGAGAAATCTTAAAAGAAGATGATAGTTTAGAAACTTTTGTTAAGATAGCTATTGTTGGAAATATTATTGATTTTGGAGCTTATGGTCTTGATGCAGATTGGGAAGCTATGATTAATGAAGGTCTTAAAAAAGATTTAGTTATTAATGATATTGAATCTTTTGAAAATGCATTAAATAAATATGATGAAGTTCTTTATTTAGTAGATAATACTGGTGAGATTGTATTTGACAAATTACTTATCGAAAAAATCAAATCTTATGGTGTTAATGTTACTGTAGCTGTTAAAGAAAAACCTATTTTAAATGATGCATGTATGAAAGAAGCTTTAGAAGCAGGGCTTGATGAAGTGGCAGATATTATTTCAACTGGTGTGGATTCTGTAGGTATTGTTGAATCTATGGTAAGTGATGAATTCTTAGAATACTTTAAAAATTCTCCATTTATTATTTCAAAAGGTATGGGGAATTATGAAGGAATAACTGAAATGGATTTAGAAGGTCAAGATGTTTTTGTTCTTTTAGCTACCAAATGTCCAGCTATTTCCAATCATGTTGGTGTTGATGTAGGTTCTCATATTTTACATAAATTGTCTTAATTAATTAAGGAGTTAGAATATGAAAATAGGATTTATTGGTTTTGGTGAGGTTTCATATACACTATCAAAGATTTTTTTTGAAAATGGGTTTGATATAGTAACTTCTGTTGAAGGACGATCAATTAAAACTAAAGAGTTTGTTGATTCTATTGATTATATTGAACTTTTATCTAATTTTGAAGAAGTTGCTAAAGAAGCAGATATTCTTATTTCAGCTAATAGTCCACATAGTGCATTAGGTGTAGCTCTTAGGTATGGATCTTTAACTAGTGGTATTTTTCTTGATTTTAATAATATTTCACCTGAAACCTCTAAAAAAATTGCTCATTTTATAGGAGATAATCATTTTGTAGATTCTGCAATTATGGTAAAGTAAAATCTAAAGAATTAAATATTTATTTATCTGGTAAATTAGCTAGTAAAGTTGAAGGATTTATTAAGGATAATTTAGATGATACTTCAGAATCAAAAATTAATACCTGTGTTGTTAGTGAAAATATTGGTGATGTTTCTGCTCTAAAAATTCTTAGAAGCTCATATACAAAAGGAGTTTCAGCACTTCTTATTGAAACATTTGAATCTGCAAAAAAATTAGGTTTAGATGAAGAACTTTGGGATATTTTAGATTTAACAGAAAATAGGTCATTTAGAGATTCTTCAAAATCAAGAATAGATAACTCTTATAAATCTTCAAAAAGAAAATATGAAGAATTAGAAGAAGTTTTAGACTTTTTATCTTCTTTTAATGATAAAGAAAGAGATAAATTGATGGCTACAGCAACAAGAGATAAATTCAAGTCTTTAAAAGAAAGAGATAATTAGTTTTAAAATTATTTTTTTTCAATGATAAGTTAGTATAATCTAATTATCATGAATAGTTATTTTTACTCTATAATCTCCTCTTTTATTTTTAATTAATTTTCCACTTACAGGAATATAACGTGAGTCGATTATATATCTTAAATAAGTAACTTCTTTAGAAGGTAATTTAAGATTTGTTTTTATTTTTATTTTTCCTTTTTTAATTTGGCAAGATATTTTATTATCTTTATCAATGAAAATATTGGATTTAATGTTTTCTTCTACTTTTTTAGCTTCAAATTTAGTTAAGTTTAAACCTGCTTCAAGAGTTAAAGGGACTGCTTTTATATCTACACCTAATCTAAATTTTTCATTAGCTTCTTTTGCAGATATTCCATTATCTACTTCACTTGCAACATACCAAGCTCTTTCAATAGTTTTAGATATTGTTTGTCCAGGAGGTATAATTCCTTCTTTTTCATAAAATTTCATAAGTTTTAAAACTTCATCTTTTGTAACTTCTTCTTCAAGAGCACTTGCTGCAAGTCTTGTCATAACAGGACCATATCCTGCACGTCTAAAGCTTGCCCAAATAGATTCATCTTCTTTATAGAATCTACCTTCAACAATTTTATTTATTGCTTTTCCATTTAAGTAAGCAATGTTTGTGAAATTGTGTCTGGAATAAGTATTCATTTTATGTTTTAATACTTTTAAATTACGGGTTCCAGGTATATTTTCTTTTTTAATTTCACGTTCTAAAATTTCAATTGTTGTTTTAGGGAGTAATTTTTTAGTTTCTTTAGGAATAACCATATCATTTTCAAGAATTGATTTTCTAATAAATCTTCCAGATATTTTGCGAGGAGCATTAACTTCATTAATTAAGTGAAATTCTAAATTATCTCCAGATTCTCCTAAAAAATCATTAATTGCATACCATCTTATAACATTACGATTTGGGAAATCTTGGGGAATTCCTAAGAAGTTTCCTTCTGCTGTGAATTTTTTTGCATAATTTTTAACTTCTTTAAGTGAAATATCTGCTGCTGTGATATAATCTGTTACTCCATCTTTAATCATCATTGAAAGACGAATAGGAACACTGTAAGATAAAACAAGTCTATGATGTAACCCTTCAACTCCAACTACTTTATCTGCTCCAAGAGCTAAAGCCATCTCTTTTCTTGCTTCAAAAGGTGTAAAAAAAGGAGCATGGTTTGCACTATAACCTTTGTTCATGTAAATAACTAATTCAGTTTTTTTTTCATTAGCTATTTTCTTTCCTTGTTTTATTAATTCTTCATGACCTTTATGTACAGGATCAAAATCAGCACTTATTCCAATCATAATTTAATCTCTAATGTTATTTATTTATGTATTAATTTTGATTAATTAATTAAAATTTAATAATAAAAATAGTTTCTAAAAATAATAAATAAAATAATAATAAATAATAAAGAGTTTTTTACTCTTTATTTAAACTTAATATTTACTTTGGAAGAAATTTAAAAATCCAGTTATTAATAACCAAATTCCAATTAAAGAACCTAAAATTATTGGATTTTTAATATAAGTTCCGAGGATTATGTAAACTACACCAAGTACAATTCCCATAATTCCCATCCAAAATCCATATTTGTCATCTCTATTTCCAATAATTATAATTAATCCTATAATTATTAAGAAAATTCCTGCAAGGTAAATTGTAAGTGCAGTTAAGAAACTAAATAAACCTGGATTGAAGATTAATCCTATACTTATGATGAGCATTATTAATCCAAGTATTACATTTAAAAGTCCTTTACTTGTGTTATAATCGATTTCACCAATACCATTTACTAAAAGGAATATTGAAAGTAATAAAACTGATAATCCAAGTAAATCTGAGGCACTTATTATTTTAAGTGCAGGTCCAGCTATTATTATAATCCCTAGTATTATTGCTATAATACTTGTTGTAATTTTTTTCAAAGTTTCCCTCCATTATTATTTTTCATTGTATGGTAATTAATATAATAATATCATTATTATTAATCTAATAATTTTATTTTAATTATTTAATTGTGTTATTAATTATTAAAGTTTTTACTTATTATATTTTCTATTTAATAAAGCACATTTAATTATATAATATAGTATTAATATAAAGGTAAATGTTTTATACTTGTTTTTGATTTAGTAAGTTCACTAAATTTAACTTCAGCTAACCACTCTTTTTTACAATCACATTCATATTCAATTTGGCTTTGGTCAAAGTTAGAATCAATAATCATATATTTTAATTCTTTATTACATTTTTTACAATTGTAAGGGCCTCTTCTTGAACCAAATCCTGAAGTATCCATAAGTGCAGGAATTTCAACATTTTGTCTGATTGTGTTAATTACTTCAATTACAGACCAAATCCAAGGAGGTTGATATGATCCTCTTCTCCAAAGTCTTTCAATTAAAGCACCTTTGTGGATTGTTGCAGGACAACAAGAGACTCTATCTACACCAAGATTTTCACAGTAAGTTGCAGTTTCAATAGCTTCATTAATTGATTCTTGTTCTGAAGTTAAAATAGGTTTTACAAAAATATAACCTTTAGATTTAATATTATATTCTGATTTAGCTTCTTTTATTATGTTAATTGCTTTTTCAAAGGTTTTATTATTAAATCCTTTATTAATTTTATTTAATCTAGTTTCTTCGTTAGAAGTTTCAAGACCAATACTAATTTCAAATAATTTATTTCCAATTATTTCAAATATTTCGTCTAAAACTTCTCTTTTAACATATTCTGGCCTAGATTCTACAACAATTTCGCTTATTTCTTCACATTCAGCTAATCTTTTTAATACATAATCACGTGCTTCTTTTGGAACTTCTTTTGAATTTAAAAAACTACCTGATGCAAATAGTTTAATAGCTATTTTTTCACCATTTTTATAATCTTCTTTGAAATCATGTTTAGTAAACTCTCTTTCAAATAATTCGATTATTTTATCATTTTCAATTGGTTTAAGATAACAATCTGAGATATAACTACACATAGTACATCCACCACTTGGTCCAAGAGCCCATTCACAGCCAGGAGTAGGTAATATTAAAAATATTGTTTTACCTTTTCCAGAATATAAAAGATCCTCTTGATACCAGCTTGTAGCTAATCTATCTAATTCTTTTACTTTAGAATTTTCAATTGACCTATCTCTTATTTCTTTGGTTAAATCTCTAATTTCCATTATTTCAATCCTTTATATTGATAAAAACTTTAAAATAATAATTAATAGTTATTTACTTATAATATTATAATAATTATTATATATATTGTTTTAGAATAATTAAATATTTATTGTATTATTAATATTTTTTATAATTTCTTTGGTTTGATTTTTCTCCTTTTCTTTCCTTTTTTAGTTTAATAGTTATTTTGTGTTTATTTGTTGTTTTTCTATACAATTTATTTAAAAATAATTGTTTTATTGTATAAAAATTCTTTTATTTATTTGAAAGTTTTTTAACTACTTTTTCTTTTTTCTTTTA
>JAKSUD010000042.1 GCA_024409185.1 archaeon | reverse complement strand
CCTGATGGGGCTAAAGTTTATGATATGATTATTAGACAAATCTTTCAAGACTTGGTTTTACCACCTTCTATTGCAGATATGAGAGCGTATGTTAATCCTGATGAAGTTGTTTTTATAATAGCTATTAAAATGAGAAAAACTTCTCAACATATTACATTAAAAGAAGTAGCTAAAGTTAGTTATGATAATGTAGAGGATAAAACAACTGTTTTAATTAATAACGAAAACTTTTTACCAAATATTCTTAAAAAACTTTGGATGGAAAAAGGACGTGAAAATGTTCACCAACCAAGTCGTTATGTAATTAAATTAGATGGAAATCAAGATGTAGCTGATTATGTTGTAGATGACCCTTATAAAAATCTTAAAAGAAGAGTTTATGATGCAATCTTTAGAATTGTTCCTGAAGGTTTTAAAATCATGAAAGATATTTCTCGTGGAGATATTGTGGCTGTTGTAGCTACTGATGAACTTATTAAAGATGAATGGGTTGAAAAAGCTTATGGATATATGGAAGAATTAGATAAAGTAATTGTTTATTAATTATCTATTACTAATTTTTCTTTCTATTTTATTTTTTAAATTTTAGTATTACTTTTTATTTTTTTAATATTATTACTTTTCTAATGCTCTTTAACTTTTTATTTATATTTATTTATCCAATATAATTTTAAGAAAAATTTATATTATTGTTTTTATTTATATTTATTTAGGAGTGTTTTTATGGCAAATGAAAATGAGTTAGAATTATTTTATTTTTTAACTAATAAATGTGAATATTCTAACCGATGGGAAACAAAAAAATGTAATTCTAATCCTTATGTTCAAAAAGTTTTAGATAAATCAAGTAAAAGAGGTACTGGCGAACGTGGAGAACCAGACTTAATTTATTGTAATGAAAATGAAAAGTTTTTAATTTTACTTGAAAATAAATATGATGTTAAAGATCATCAATCTAATGAATATAAGGAGGATAATCCTATAAAATATGCTGTTGATGGTATTAAACATTATTTGTCATTTTTTTTAGAAGAAAATTTGGATGAAAGTACTGTACATTTAGCTGATTGGAAAATTTTAGGATTGGCTTTTTCTGGAGATATCCGTGATAAATATAATAAGCGTATGGATACTTTTTATATTCAAGATAATCAAATCATTGATATGAATAATCATATATTTTTAAATGAAGAGGATTATCTTTCTTTCTTTAATAATTTAGATTTAGAAGAAATTACTTCAAAAATATCTAAATCTTCTAAAAAAATCAATGAAAAATTAAGATCTACAGAAACTAGTAATAGATCAATACTATTAAGTGCATTATTAATTTCTTTATTAGATAGAGAATCAAATGATTTTAGAAGGAATTATAAATCTTCGAACCCAGATACTATTTGTGATAATATACCTAGAACTGTTAAAAAAATTTTAAAAGAGGAACAGGTTGAATCTGAAAAAATAGATATTTTAATTAATCAATTAAGTTTTTTAAAAACTGATTTAGATTTGCGTAATAAAAATATTTTAAGAGAAATCCTAGATGAACTTAAAGATAATGTAATTCCTTTATTTAAAAAGAAAAATAATTATGATATTATTGGTAAATTTTATTCTGAATTTTTAAGATATGCTGGAATCACAGATGTTAAAAAAGGGATTGTTTTAACACCTCAACATATTACTTCTTTATTTACTTCCTTAGTGGAACTATTAGATTTAAGTCCTAAAGATGTTATTTTTGATCCTTGTTGTGGTACTGGGTCTTTTTTAATTGCAGGAATGAATAAAATTAATGATATTATTGATCACTCTGGCGATGGAGTTGATTTAAGAAATAAGAAAAAAGAGGAGTTTAAGAAAGAACAATTATTAGGTTTTGAAAAGAATTCTACTATGTATAGTTTAGCAATTTCTAACATGCTATTTAGAGGTGATGGAAAATCTAAAGTTTATAATTTAGATTTTTTCTAAAGAAGCTGAGGAAATTATTCATAAGATGAAACCTACTATTGGGTTTATTAATCCTCCTTATGGAGGTAAAGATACTAAAAAACACCCTACTAAAAAAGAAATTCAATTTTTAGAACGAATGTTAGATAATGTTGAAAAATATGGTGTTATTATTGCACCAGTTTCTACATATTTTAAAGATGCTGATATTCGTGAAAGAATATTGTCAAAACATACCTTAAAATTTATTATTCACATGCCTCATGATTTGTTTCAACCAAATGCTTCTACTTATACTGTAATTGGAGTTTTTGAAACAAATAAACCTCATAATAATAAAGAAGTGATTTTTTATGATTTAAAAGATGATGGTTTTGTTTTATCAAAAAATAAAGGTAGGACTGATGTATATAATAAATGGAACGATATTAATAAGGAAATGCTCAATAAATTAAAAAATCCAGAATTATATTCTGATGATTCAAATCTATTAAAAACTAGAATTTCTGGAAAAGAAGAATGGTTAATTTATGCACATATGAAAACAAATTATGATAATTTATCTGAAAATGATTTTTTAAGTGCTATTAAAGAGAATTTAATTTTTAATATTCGTAAAGATTTAGATATTTTGGATGAAGATATGGATCAAATCACATTATTAGAAGTATTAAATAATAATTTGGATTCTAATGAGGATTAATATGAAATTTGAATATTTTTTATTTAAAGATGTGTTTAATTTTAAAAGAGGTTCTAGACTCACTGAAGAAAATCAAGTATATGGGGATATTGCATATATTTCTTCAACTAAATTTAATAATGGTATTAGTAATTATATTAATCCTCCTGATTTTATGACAGTTTATAAAAATACTTTAACTTTATCTAATAGTGGTAGTGTTTGTCATGTCTTTTTTCATGATTATGATTTTGTTGCTTCTGATCATGTAACTGTTTTATCTTTAAAAGAGGAATCCATTGTTTTAAATAAGTATATTGCTCTTTATTTTAAACCAATTATTGAATCTATGAGATATAAATATAATTTTGGTAGAGAAATAAGCGATGCTCGTTTATCTGAGGAATATATTAAGTTACCTGTTGATGAAAATGGTGATATTGATTGGATTTTTATGGAAAATTTTATGAGAGATTTAGAAGAATCTGTTTCTTATAAAAATGAATATATTTCCACTAATTCTTCTTTTGAAAATAGTAATGTTTCTGTTGAATTATGGGGTGATTTTTTAATTGGAGGTCCTAATGGATTATTTTCCATTGAAAAAGGTCAAGAAACACAAGTTGAATTATCTAAAAATTCAAGTGATTCTTATCCATTAATCGGAGCTTCTGAATATAATAATGGATATATTGGTACATTTGGAGGTTATAAAAAGTTATTTAAAGGTAATGTCATTACAGTTTCAAGTAATGGTGCTGTAGGTAAGGCATTTTACCAAGAGAATGATTTCATTGCAACTGGTGATGTAAACATTTTATCTTTGAAAAATTATGAATTAAATAAATATATTGCTCTATTTTTATGTGTCATCATTGAACAGGAATCTTTTAGATATAATTGGGGTATTAAATGGGGTAAAGGAAAAATGGAAAAATCTAAAATTAAATTACCTGTTGATTCTGAAGGAAATCCTGATTTTAAGTTTATGGAAGAGTTTATCAAATTGTTACCTTATTCAGATAATTTATAATTTTCCTTTTCCCTTTATTTTTTTCTTAATATTTTACTATATTATAATATTATTTTAAATATAATTAAAAAGATAATATTTGGTGATAAACTAATTTATTGTGTTTAATAGAATTTAAAAATTAAAAGATAAATTATTAAACTTATTTTCTTAAAAATAATTTAAATTTATTATTAATGATGTTTATGGAGAAATAACCATGGAAAATAAAAATAAAGGTTGTGCTAATGGAAATCAAAATGGTTCCAAATTTGCACATATTACAAAAGTACATCCATGTTTTAATGAAAAATTACATGATAAAGTAGGTAGAGCTCATGTACCAATTGCTCCAAAATGTAATATTGGATGTAATTTTTGTATAAGATCAATTAATACTGATGAAAACAGACCTGGTGTAGCAGGTGTTGTTTTAGATGCTGATGGAGCTATTGAACATGTTAAAGAGGTTACTGCAGATGGGCCTATTAATGTTGTAGGTGTTGCAGGACCTGGTGATTCATTAGCTAATGAAGCTACTTTTGAATTCTTTGAAAAATTAGGTAAAGAAAATCCTGATTTAATTAAATGTATGAGTACAAATGGTCTTTTACTTCCTAAATATGCAGAAAAACTTGCAGAATTGGGTGTAAATACTGTAACTGTAACTGTAAATGCAGTTGACCCTGAAATTGGAAAAGACATTTATGCATTTGTACATTATGATGGTAAAGTCTATAAAGGTAAAGAAGGAGCTGAAATCTTACTTAAAAATCAACTTGAAGGGATTAAAAAAGTCACTGATTTAGGTGTTATTGTAAAAGTAAACAGTGTACTCATTCCTGGCTTAAATGATAAGCATATTGTTGAAATTGCTAAGAAGGTTAAAGAATGTGGTGCTTCTTTAATGAATGTTTTACCACTTATTCCTTTAAATAAAATGGTTGATTATGAAAAACCTGACTGTATGATGATGGAAACAGTTCGTGGTGAAGTTGAAGAAATTTTACCTGTATTTAGAGCATGTACTCAATGTAGAGCAGATGCTTATGGAATTCCAGGTAAAAAACACGAAGATCATCATTTAGGCATAACTCCTCAAAGTCATTATTAAAATGATTTAATGTAATTTGAGCATATCTTAATTAATATATTATTTATTGATATTATCAGATGATATAATGAAAGAGATTTATAAAATTTTAATAATAATTTTAGCTATTTGTGGAATTGCTTTTGTAGCTTATTCTTCTTTCTGGGTTGTTGAAGATACAAATACTTTATTAACTTATGGAGATGAATTTAGTAATCAATCTACAAATACTTCTATTCAATTAAAAGATGATGTTTCAGCATCTGAAAGGGTAAATATAACTAAAGGGAACTATAATTTATTAATTGATTCTGATGCTAAATGGAAAGTTAAATATGATATTGATGGAAAATCTTCTCAAAAAGAAGGTAATGGTTCTACAAATATTAGTTTAGGTACTATTTCTTCTAATGGGAAAATAGATTTTAATCAAATATCAAAAGGTTCTACAAGTTTAGAAATTTATGATTCAAATAATAAATTTATATCTTCAATTTATCAAGCAGGTAAAACTGTTAATTTAACTTATGATTTAATTGTTGTATAAAATTTAATTATTCTTTAAAATTTAATATTCCTTAAAAGTTAATTATCTTTTAAATTTTAATTGTTATTAAAAAGAATTTTATTTTTTATTTCTTTTTATTTCATTTTTTTATTTTTAACTATTTTTATTTTATTTTAAAATTATTGGTGTTTATTATGAGAACTTTAGAATGGGAAGATAATAAATTAAAACTCATTGATCAAACTAAATTGCCTGATGAGTTAACTTATGTTTATTGTGAAACTTATCAAGAGGTTATTGTAGCTATTAAAGATATGATTGTTCGTGGTGCTCCTGCTATTGGAGTATCTGCTGCTTTTGGAATGGCTTTAGCAGAACTTGCAGGAGAAGATATGGATAAAGTAGCTATTGAAATGAAATCTGCAAGACCTACTGCTGTTAATTTAATGTGGGCTGTAGATAGAATCATGGAAAGTGATAATTCTGCACTTGATGAAGCATTAAAAATGTTTCAGGAAGATATTGATACTAATATGGCAATTGGAAAATATGGTGCTGAAGTTATTGATGAAGGAGATACTGTTTTAACTCATTGTAATGCTGGTGCTCTTGCATGTGTTGATTATGGAACTGCTCTTGGTGTATTTAGAGCTGCTCACAGTCAAGGTAAAAATATTAAAGTTATTTGTGATGAAACCCGTCCTCGTGGTCAAGGAGCAAGTTTAAGTGTTTGGGAAATGCAACAAGAAAACATTCCTGTAAAATTAATTCCAGATGTTGCAAGTGGATACCTTATGAGTAAAGGAATGATTAATAAAGTTGTTATTGGTGCAGATAGAGTTGCTCGTGATGGAATAGCTAATAAAATAGGTTCTTTTATGGTTTCTCTTGCAGCTAAACGTTTTGATATTCCATTCTATGTAGCTGCTCCATTTAGTACTTTTGATAAGGATATTTCAATTTTTGATACTGAAATTGAAGAACGTTCTGCTGATGAGGTTATTCATTATGGTGGTGCACGTATCTGTCCTAAAGGAACTGAAGTAATTAATCCTGCTTTTGATATAGTTCCTAAAGATTTAATTACTGGTGTAATCACTGAAAAAGGAATAATTGATTTAAATTCAATTGAAAACTTTGAAGATTTATTCTAAATCTTCTTTTTTACTTTTTTTATCTTATTTTTTAATTTATTTTTAAATATCTTTTATTTTAGCATCAATAGCTACATGCCATTCTCTTGGACTTACATTTTTTACTTTTCTTGTATTTAATATTTCTACAGTTTTATTTTGTTTTTTAGCTTCAGCTTGTATTTTAGCGATTCCTTTTGAAAATCCATCAGAGAATTCATAATAATGGATTACTCCACCATCTTTTGTATGGGAAATAGCTACATCTAAAAATTCAGGAGCAAGTCCTGGGAGATTCATAATTAATCTATCAAATTTTTGATTTTTTAATTCTTCCTCTGCTACAATACGAGTGTCTCCACAAATAGCTATTATTTCTGCACCTTCTTTTAATTTGTTTTTTGCTGCATTTTCTTTTAAATATTCAATAGCTGTATCATTAATATCAACTGCAGTTATTTTAACACTATTGTTTCTAGCTATTACGATAGGAAATGGTCCAATTCCTGCAAACATATCAAATATTTCTTCTCCATCTTTAGTAAGATCTGAAACTCTTTTTCTCTCTGTAGCTAATCTTGGTGAGAAATAAACATTTTTAACATCTAATTTTAATCTTGCACTATGTTCTTTATGGATTGTAATACTATTATCTTCTCCAGCTATTAATTCAAGTTCTCTTGTTCTTGTAACTCCTTGAATTGCACTCTTTTTCATAAAAACAGTTTTACGTTTAGTGATTGTAAGTGCTGCTTGACCTATTTCAGCTTTATGCTTTTGGAGTTCTTCTGGAATTTCGAGAATCACAATATCTCCAATTATATCAAAAGAAGTTTTTAAATTTTCAGCTTCTTCTTCTGTTAATTTTCTTTTAAGAAGTTCTGCCATACTGCGAGGGGTGATGTTTTAATGTTTCAAGTTCTGCACTTAGAATTTCTATAGAAAATTCTGGATTTTTTTCTCTAAAATTATCTTTTATTTCATCAATTATTTCAGTTAATTTAGTTTCTTCTATATTTTCGTCTATTGGGATAAATCCGTAGCCATTTTCGACTTTAATTTTTCCATCTTTATTTAAAATTTTATTTTTTAGCACTATTTGTCTAGTCTCTTCTAGATTACGTACTGGAATTTTTATAGCTAACATCATTACCCTCTTTAAATTAACTGAATGATTAATATTTTTAATACTTTTAAATATAAACTATAATTTAATTAATCATAATTTTAATTAAACTATATCAAATTTTTATTTAATTTTTTGTT
>JAKSUD010000041.1 GCA_024409185.1 archaeon | reverse complement strand
TATATTCTTTTTTTCTAAAAATTTTAAATAAGTTTCTTTTGCAATCTTTAATCTTTATTGTTGAAATTATATTATTAGTTGGAGGCTCTACTTATATTATTTCCATTTTTTTATCCAGTTCACTGTGCATTTCATCAGAAGATTTGTTTTATTTCTTTTATAAATTATTTGTTTACTCTATTCTTAAAGTATATGATAATAGTCAAAAAGATTCCTTTAATACAGTTAAAACAAAGCATGAAGAAGGTATCTTAATATTATCTACTTTTCCTGAGGAACATTATGATGAAGCTAAAATGTTTTGTTTAAAAATTTATAAAGAGGGTGTCATTGGTGTCATGAATTTATTTTACCTAATAATACTATTTTATTAAATATCATATAGTATAACTTAATATATTATTTATTAAAGTTGCTTTTTCATGCTGTTTATATATTCAGCAAACTCCTTTGCATGCAACTCTGTTAAATGATGTTGCTTGTAATAAATACTCCTTTGCAAAGTAACATTATTTTTTATAATTTTTTATTATATTATGATTTTTTCATATAGTTTATTAATTTATCATACATTGTAGGAAATGATACATTTATATACTAGTAGCTTAATACATAATAGTATCTCTTGTAGAAAAACATTAGCATCAACTTTTATTGGGGTTTATGTTTATTTTTTTCAACATAAAAAAAATTTATCATAGCATTTAGGATTAAATTCTTAAAAGTCATGATAAAGAAAAATAGTCATAAAAAAATAATGCAGTACTCAAAAAAGAGTATTGCACTAATTTAACTTGCATTAATATATTTATTTTTTAAGACTATTAACTTTATGTTCTCAAGAGAACAATAAAAATGGAGGTCGATAAAAATAAATAATCTTTTGCAGATTGAATTATTCATTAAATACATAACCTTTGCTCCTTAACAAAGTGATATTATGATTATAAACATAATATTAACTCTTATTTAATTTACATGTTTTATTACTTCACATAGAAACCATTGTTATTTACCATTTGTCTTATAAAAAGGGATTGAAACACGATTAAACATAAAAAATTAAATGGAGGTCGATAATGAAATAGGACACAAATATTATTTTCTAAATATATCATATTTTAATACTCCTTTGTTCTTTTTAACTCGGAATAAACACAGATTAAATCAAAAAATAAGAGATAATAAATAGGTTTATAATCAAATATTCACTTAAAGAAAAAGAAAAAAAAACAACAATTAAAATTTATAAAAAAATCAAAAATTACTAAAAAAATTATACTTATCACTTTATTAACAACTTAACAGGAATTGATACTTATGTTTAAAGAAGAAAAATTCGGCGATATTGCTGAAATCATCATTGGTGTTAGAATAATAACAAAAGATGGTGATGAAACAGAATTCAAAAATGTAATAAAAAAACTTAGTTTTGAATTAGGATCTCAATTAAATTATGAATATGAACCTGTACCTGTAGGAATAAATCCTAAATTCTACTCCAAAAAAGGAGATATTGTAATTTCTCTTGCAGGAGCTAATACAGTATGTAAAATGGAACATGAAGGATTCATAATTCCGATGGCTTTTGCAATAGTAAGAGTAAAAGACGGATATGATGCTGATTTCATATATCACTTATTAAAAAGTGAGATATTCCCAAGAGAATTAAATAGATTAACTGAAGGTGGACTTTTAAGAATTATTAAAACACAACACTTAAAACAAATTTCACTTCTAATTCCAGATTATGAAACCCAGAAACAATATGGGGCATTGTTCCATTTAATGGATAAGCGTATTACTTTAAATCTTGAATTAGCAAAAACTGAAGAAGAAATTGAAAAAGGTCTTTTAAACAATTTATTAGATGGTGATAAATAATGTTAAATCAATACACAGATTTAGAACGTAGATTATGGGCTATTACAGATAATATGAGAAGTTCTTTCACAGGCATTGAATTTCAAAATTACGTATTTGGTTTAATTACTTATAAATTTTTATCAGATAAATTAGAGTATTATCTTAAAGATGTTAAACATAATGACACTGAAGCTATTGAATCTTATCGTGAAGAATTAGGTTATTACATAGAACCTGATTTATTATTCAACAATATTCTTAATGTTGCTAAAGATGGAAATCCTATTATTGAGAAATTAACCGAAGCTTTTTATCAAATAATGGAAGGAGTTCCAGGTTCAAATAATAGTCATGTCACTGATTTATTTGAAGAAGTTAATTTAAATTCTTCTAAACTTGGTAGGACTGTTGCTGATAAAAATCGTTTCATATTCTCTATAATGTCTCATTTAGAATATATTGATTTTAATTATGGTGAAAATCAAGAAGAATTAAATAATGCTTTTGATTTTTTATTTGATAAATTTCTATCTTATGCAGGTAAAAACGATGCTGAAGTATATACTCCTAAAAAAATATCTGCTCTTATAGCAAAACTTGTTACTATTGATAAAGACAAGATTAAGAGTGTTTATGATCCTACAGCTGGTTCATCTTCATTATTATTGAATGTTGGAAAAGAAGCTAATGTAAACTCTTATTATGGTCAGGAATTAAACCCTTCAAATTATAATTTATCTAGAATGAACATGTTAATTCACAATATAAATTATAAAAATTTTAACATAGTTCAAGGAGATAGTTTATCAAGTCCTGCACACTTAGATAAAAGGTTTGAAGTTATTGTTTCACAGCCACCATTTGCATTCCGTTGGTTTGCTGAAGATTCATTTTTATTAGACCCTCGTTTTTCCATATATGGGAAATTAGCACCAAAGTCTAAAGCAAATTATGCATTTGTACAACACATGATATATCATCTTGATGATGAAGGTACAATGGCTGTTGTTTTACCTCACGGGGTCTTATTCCGTGGTGCAGCAGAAAGAACTATTCGTAAATATCTTGTCAACAAGAATTATCTTGATGCTGTTATTGGACTTCCTGCAGGAGTATTTTATAGCACAAATATTCCAACATGTATTCTTATATTTAAAAAAAGAAGAACTACTGAGGATGTTTTATTTATTGATGCATCTAAATGTTATGAAAGATTAAACAGACGTCAAAATACTTTAACTGATGAACATATTCAGAAGATTGTTGAAACATATGCTAATCGTGAAGAAATTGAAAAATTCTCTTATAAAGCAAGTATTAATGAGATAAAAGAGAATGAGTTTAATCTCAATATTCCTCGTTATGTTGACACATTTGAAGAAGAAGACACAATTGACTTAAAAGTAATATATGATAAACACGAGGAATTATCTAAAGAACTTATTGAAGTAGATAAAAATATTGAAAAATGTTGTAAAGAATTAGGAATAGAAAATCCTGTACTAAAAAAAATTAAATGAAAACTATGATTATATAAAATAAGTAGGATGGGGGTAAATTATCCTATTAAACACATTTTAGAAATAATTTACCACTAACTACTGTTTACATTATTAAAATATATAAACCTGTCATTAAAACATTAGCAGAGTTAAAGTAAATGGTGGTATCATGGCCACACAAACCGAAGCAGAATTAGAAAAAAACTTAATAGAACAATTAAAAACAAACGGGTATGAATTTGTAAATATTAACGATGAACACGGTTTATATTTAAATTTCAGAGAACAATTAGAAAAATTAAACAAAGTAGAATTAACTGATGAAGAATTTAAAAGAGTTCTTATACATTTAGATCAAGGAACCATATTTGATAGAGCTGAAAAACTAAGAGACAGATTTTTCATTGAAAGAGAAGAAGATTCTTTCCATATTAAATTTTTAAATCAAAAAGATTGGTGTAAGAATATTTTCCAAGTTTCTAATCAAATAACCTTTAGAGATAAACGTGAAAATCGTTATGATGTAACAATTTTAATTAATGGATTACCTTTAGTTCAGATAGAACTTAAAAGGTCAGGTCAAAACATTAGAAATGCATTCAATCAAATTAAAAGATATAAAAGAGACTCTTATAAAGGACTTTTTAATTACATACAACTCTTTGTAATAAGTAATGGAAATTATACTAAATATTTCTCTAATGGAAATATCTCAGATATTAAATATGAATTCAGTTTTAAATGGAAAACTAAAGATAATAGAAATATTAATAAATTAGATGAATTTGCAGATACATTTTTAGAAAGATGTAATTTAGCTAAAATGATTTCTAGATATATGGTTCTTAACAAAGGTTCTAGAACATTAATAGTTTTAAGAGCATATCAAAAACATGCCGTTGAGGCAATATTAGAATCTAAAAGCAAAGGATATATTTGGCATAGTACAGGTAGTGGTAAAACATTAACCTCATTTAAAGCAAGTCAATTACTCGCTAATGAAAAAGATATTCATAAAGTAGTTTTTGTAGTAGATAGATTAGATTTAGATGACCAGACTAATAAAGAATTCAATAAATTCTGTCCAAAATGTGTTAATAAATCAGAAAGTACAAAAGAATTAATTGAAAATCTTTTAGATGATAATGTTAATTTAGTAAATACAACTATTCAAAAATTAGCTAATGCTGTTACTAAAGAAAACGATAAAGAAAAATTAATCCCAATCAAAGATAAAAGAATGGTATTTGTTTATGATGAATGTCACAGAGGACATTTTGGTAAAAACCATACCTCTATTGAGAATTTCTTTGAAAACAGTTTATCATATGGATTCACTGGAACACCAATATTTGAAGATAACTCCAATAAGGGTATGACAACAGAACATGTATTTGGTAGTTTATTACATTCTTATTTACTTAAAGATGCAATTGCAGATAATAATGTTCTTCCATTTTCAGTTTCATATTATGAAGGAGATTCTAAAGATTATTATAATATTAATCGTATGAATCAAATCGTTGATAAGATAATTAGTAGTTATGATGCTAAAACTAGAAAAAGAGAATTTAATGCAATGTTCACAGTACCTCCAAAAGGTTTTATTCATGAATATTACAAGTTATTCAAAGAAAAAGAGCATGATTTAAAAGTAGCGACTATTTTTTCATTGGACGATAATGAAGACTTTGATGATAATAAAGAACATTCCAGAGATTTATTAGATTCTTACATTGCAGATTATAATAAGATGTTCGGTACCCAATTCAACACTAGTACTTTTGATGCTTATCGTAAAGATTTAACTGAAAGAATGAAAAAACGTAAAATAGACCTTCTTTTAGTTATTGACATGTTTTTAACAGGATTTGATAATCCTCGTTTAAACACATTATATGTTGATAAAGATTTAACTTATCACAAATTATTACAAGCATTCTCTAGAACAAACAGAGTTTTCAATGAACGTAAATCCAATGGGGAAATTGTTTCATTTAGAGACATATCTGAAAAAACTAAGGAATCTATAAAATTATTTTCTAAAGAACAAGAAACTACAGGTATTATTTTAAAAGAATATTCTGAATATGTTGAAGAATTTAATAATGTTTTAATTGATTTATATGGTATTGTTTCTACTGTTGATGATACTTATAATCTTCAAAGTGAAGACTCTCGTAAAAGTTATGTGAGGACTTTTGGTAAGTTATTAGATTCCAAACATATGTTAGAAACATTTGTACAATTTTCTTTTAAAGATCTTGATATTGAAGAACAAGAATTTGCAGATTTTACAGGAGCTTATTTACAGATTTATAGTGAAATTAAAAATTCAAAAGATAAAAATCAAGACTTAAGCACTGAAAATTTCCGTATAGCTTATATTAAAACAGATATAATTAATGTTGATTATATTATTGATTTATTAGATATCTTAAATCCAAATAGTCCGACTTTTAAGAAAGATAAAGAATCTCTCTTTAAAACCATGAAGAATAGTCCGGGATTACATGATAAAATTGATTTAATTGAGAAATTTATTGATGAGAATTTAATACACATTGATAAAGATAAAATTAGTATTCGTGAAGAATTTGAAATTTTCATGCGTGATGAAGAAGAAGCTGCTATTGATAATCTTGTTATTAAATATGATTTAGATGCTGAATTAATTACTAATATTATTGATGAATTTAAATATTCTGAAAAAATAGATGAAACAGATATTTATGATGCAGTTGATGAGGATTTATCCTTTGACGATGCGTATGACTTAGCAGAAAAATTAAAAGATATAATTGAGGATTTAGTTGAAAAATTCAGATATTAAATACTTATTTTATATCAATATTTTTTATTAATTAATTTAACTATAAATAAATATTAAAAGATTTTTGGAGGGTAATTATGTCAAACTATCAAAATAAATTAGAAACAAATTTATGGGCAATTGCTGATGAATTAAGAGGAGGTATGGATGCTTCTGAATTTAAAAATTATGTATTAGGATTTATTTTTTATAAATATTTGTCTGAAAAATTAGAATTATTTTTAGATGAAAAATTAACTCAAAGAGGAGGAGGCTCTTTTTCTGAAGAATATGATAAAAGTGATCGTACTCAAAAGAATTTAGAAAAAATGGCTATAAAAGGGTTAGGTTATTTCATAGAACCTAAACATTTATTCAGTACTATGATAAAAAATTCAGATCCTGATTCTGAAACTGAAGGATTTATTTTAGATGATTTACGTGAGTCCTTAGATGCAATAAGTAACTCATCTTTAGGACATGAAAGTCAAGATGATTTTAGTAATTTATTTGAAGATGTTAATTTAAATTCTTCAAAATTAGGAACCTCGGCAAATAAAAGAAATGAAAAAATTATAGAAATATTAAAAAGATTAAATGCTATAAATTTCAAAATTGGGGATAAAGATGTAGATATTCTTGGGGATGCTTATGAATATTTAATAAGTAGATTTGCATCAGATGCTGGTAGAGATGCAGGGGAATTTTATACTCCTCAACCAGTATCTAAAATTTTAGCAAGAATAACTACAGCAGGAAAAACTAAAATAGATTCAGTTTATGATGCTACTTGTGGTTCTGGTTCTTTATTATTAACTGTTTCAAAAGAAGTTAATGTAAATAATATTTATGGTCAAGAAAAAAATCCAACTACTTATAACTTAGCAAGAATGAATATGATTCTTCATGATATTAAATATAAAGATTTTGATATTAGATTAGGGGATTCTATTGAAGAACCACAACATGATATAAACATGAGATGTGAAGCTATTGTTGCCAATCCACCTTTCTCTCAAAAATGGTCCAAATCTAATGATTTTTTAGATGATCCTAGATTCAGTGCTTATGGTGTTCTTCCACCTAAATCTAAAGAAGATTTTGCTTTTGTACAACACATGCTCCATTATCTTGATGAAAATGGTACTATGGCTATTGTATTGCCTCATGGAGTCTTATTCCGTGGAAATGCAGAGTTAAAAATAAGAAAATACTTAATTGATACTAAAAATTATCTTGATGCTGTTATTGGACTTCCTGCTGATGTATTTTATGGAACAAGTATCCCAACATGTATTCTTATATTTAAGAAATGCCGTAATGAAGATGTTTTATTTATTGATGCATCTAATGATTTTGAAAGAGTTGACAGTAAAAATAAGTTGCGTGAAGAAGATATTGATAAAATTGTAAATACCTATATTAATCGTGAAGAAATAGAAAAATACTCTCATAAAACTACTTTAGAAGAAATTAA
>JAKSUD010000040.1 GCA_024409185.1 archaeon | reverse complement strand
AAGAGGTGAAATTAGATTTTTGAACAGAAAATTTTAATTTGTAAATTTGATGTTGAATTAAAAAAATACAGTTAACTGCTTACCACTAAGAAGTTAAACTGTAATGGAGTTATTATGGAAAATAAAATTCTTATTATTTGTAGTGTAATTACTACAATAATAGCTATTTTAACTTTCTTAAAAGCATTATTATAGCTTAACGAAGGCAACTCTCCTATTTTTTAATTTTATTCATCTCTTTTAATCTTTTTTAATTTATTCGTTAACACTTTAAATCTATATTTTCATAAAAAAACTTAAAATTTAAATAATATTAATTATTAATTTATATTATTTATGAGAGGATATTATGATTGAGTGTGATGTTGTTGTAGTTGGTGCAGGACCTGCAGGGTCTACTGCTGCTAAGCATGCTGCTTTAGGGGGAGCAGATGTTATATTAATTGATAAAAAATCTGAAATTGGTACTCCTAAACGTTGTGCAGAAGGTGTTTATGATAGGGGACTTAAATGGTTAGGAATTGAACCTAATCCTCGTTGGATTGCACAACAAATTAATGGTGGGATTATTCATGCTTATGATGGATCAAGTATTCAATTAGATGAAACTATTTTACCTGAACATGGTTATGTTCTTGAGAGAAAGGTTTTTGATAAGCATATGGCTATGGATGCTGCAAGAGCTGGTGCTAAAATAATGATTAAAACTTTAGCTAAATCTATGGAACGTGATGGTGATAGCTATGTTTTAACTTGTGAGAAATGGGTGAAGAGTTTCAGATTAAAGCTAAAATTGTTATTGGTGCTGATGGACCTGAATCACATGTAGGTAGGTGGGCAGGAATTAACACAACAACTAAACCTAAATATATGATGTCTGGTGCTCAATTTGAAATGTGTAATGTTGATTCTACTCGTGATGATTTAATTGAATTTTATTTTGATTCTTCAATTGCAAGTGGGGGATATGGTTGGATTTTTACTAAAGGTAATGGAGTAGCGAATGTAGGATTAGGTATTACTGGAAGTGATAAGAAATCTGCTTATGAATCTTTACTTCATTTTGTTAAAAACTGTCCAGCTACTCAAAATGCTCAAGCTGTAGAATTAAATATTGGTGGTGATCCAGTGGGAGGGCTTGTTGAGAGGATTTATGATGATAATTTAATGCTTTGTGGAGATGCTGCAGGTCAGGTTAATCCTATTGAAGGTGGAGGAATTATTTTAGGAATGATGGGTGGTATGGCTGCAGGTAAAACTGCTGCTTGTGCTATTAAAGAAGGAAATTTCTCTAAAAAAAGACTTAAACAATATGAAGTTGATTTTAATAAGTCAATGTGGGGTGTAGTTCCTAAATTACCTGCAGTAAGAGATTTTGTTTTATCTTTATCTGATGAAGATTTTGCTAAAATTGTTAATGCATTTAAAGATGAAGACTTGGTTAATATGGATGTTAAAGGTTTTATTAAAGTTTTTGTAACTAAACTTCCAAGACTTTCATTTAAAGTCATAAAATTATTTAAAATGTTTTTACCATCATTTTAATTATATTTTTATTTTTCTTTTTTTATTATTGGGATATTTCTTTATTATTGGATTATTTTTATTTTTTCTATTTTTATTTTATAATTATTTATTAGTGGTTTTTTCTACATTTACTGCAATAATCTGTATTAATATTAGTTTTGAATTTCTTACCACAATCTTTACAAAATCACTGTTTTTAGTGTGGATTGTGCTGGTTTTAATACTCCTGTCATACAAGTACAACCTCTACTATTTACTTGTCCTTGAATCATAGCATCCATTGCATTATCTTCTTTTGACATTTTTACACCTTTTCAATAATATTTTATTAATTAATAAGTTATTTGGTATTATTTTTTACTTAAAATTATTTATAGTTTTATATCTTATTTTATTTAATTATAAATTTAGGCTTACCTAATTTTTAGTAAACTTTATATATGTATTAATATTAATATAATATATGTGTATAATTTAGGCGTACCTAATTTTTATTTATTTTATTTATTGTATTGTAGTAATGTTTAATTTTATGGAGGATTTTTTTATTAGTCAAAAAGATTTAAAAAATTCAGATTTTATTAATGTTCTTTTAATTGGAAGCCCAAATGTAGGGAAAAGTCTTACTTTTAATAAATTAACTGGTATGACTGCAATGGTTTCTAATTATCCTGGAACTACTGTAGATATTGATGAAGGGGATTTTATCTATGGTGGTAAAAAGGTTCATCTTACTGATCCTCCAGGACTTTATGATTTAAACACAATTACTGAAGAAGAACGTGTGGCTAAATTACTTGTTTTTGATGATTCTTTTGATATGATTATTCATGTTATCGATGCTAAAAACATTGAAAAATCAATAGATCTCACATTCCAACTTATTGATGCAGATTGTAAAGTAGTTTTAGTATTAAATATGATGGATGAACTTGAAGCAATAGGGGCAGATGTAGATAAAGACGGATTAGAAAATATTTTAGGAATTCCTGTTGTTTTAACAGCTGCTGCAGAAAACCGTGGATTAGAAGATATTAAAGATGCAGTAGTAAATTATGATGCTAAAAAAGAAAAAATCTTATCAAAAGATCCTAATTTAATGAATGTTTATTATGGTGATGATTTAGAAATAGCTATTGCAAAAGTTCAAAACACTCTTAAATCTAACTATTCAATATCAAGAAGAGCAATAGCTGTTTTACTTTTAGAAGAAGATAAAGATGCTTATGAATTAGTTAAAGATAATGAATCTGATTTTGAAGATGTTAAAAAGGTCTTAAATGAGGAAAAATCTAATTTTAAAGATTCTATTAAATATTTAACTAAATTAAAATTATCTGATTATGCTCAATACTTTAAAAAGACATTTACAACTATTGATTTAGTTGCTAAAGCTGAAATTAAAATGGATAGAAAAGAAAAATTAAGTAGAATAATGATTCATCCATTTTATGGACTTATTATTTTAGCTTTAGTATTGTTCTTTGGATTGTATTTATTTGTAGGTGTTCTTGGAGCAGGTATTCTTGTTGATTTAATTGAAAATGTAATATTTGGTCAATATATTAATCCAGCTATTGCATCTATTGTTGTACAATACATTCCATGGGTACCAATTCAAAATCTTATTGTTGGGCCTTATGGTATTGTAACTTTAGGTATTACCTATGGATTTGGTATTATTTTACCAATTGTATCTTTATTCTTTATTGTATTTTCAATACTTGAAGATAGTGGTTACTTACCAAGACTTGCACTTCTTGTAGATAATGGATTTAAAAAGATTGGATTAAGTGGTCGTTCTGTAATTCCATTTGTTTTAGCTGTTGGTTGTGGAAGTATGGCTGCTATGGTTACAAGAACTTTAGAAACTAAAAGAGAACGTAATATAGCTACTGTTTTGATGGCACTTACAATTCCATGTTCTGCTCAACTTGGAGTAATTTTAGCTTTACTTTCAGCTCATCCAGTTTCAATTGGAATTTGGTTAGCTGTAATTATTGGTAATTTTATTGCAATAGGATTTATAGCTAGAAAATATGTTCCAGGAGCTCAACCAAGCTTTTTCATGGAACTTCCTCCATTAAGATGGCCAAAACTTTCTCATATTGCTAAAAAGACTTGGACTCGTCTTGTAATGTATATTAAAGAATTAATTCCAATATTCATTCTTATTAGTGTAATCATTTGGGCTTTAGATTTAGTTGGCATATTCCAAATTATAACTGCAATTATAACTCCATTAGTAAATGCTATTGGTCTTCCTGGATCTACAACTCCTTCATTTATCCTTGGATTCTTTAGAAGAGACTTTGGAGCAGCAGGTTTAATGAGTATTAAAAATACTTTAACTGGAGTTCAATTATTGGTAGCAGCTGTCACATTAACTTTGTTCTTACCATGTGTAGCTCAATTCATGATTATGATTAAAGAAAGAGGTTTGAAATTAGCTTTATTAATAGCTGTTATTAGTATAGCTCTTGCATTTACTATGGGATTCTTGGTAAATGTTATTTTAACTGGTTTCGGAATTGTATTTTAGTCAAGTGGTAAAATGAATGATTTAGAAATTAAAAAGGAGCAAAATTCAGAAGTTTGGATTAAATGTGAATTTTGTGGATTTGAATATAAAAGATGTGATGGTGTAAGCTGTGAAGGCTGTCCTATTAACTGTAATATTATCAAATGTCCTAATTGTGGATATGAAATATTACCTGAATCTAAATCATATAAATTTATGGAAGATAGTTATAAAAAGATTAAAAACAAATTATTTAAATAATTAATCATTATTTAGGTTTATAAATTTTAATAAATTTTAAATAATTAATCATTATTTAGGTTTATAAAATAAATTTTAATAGATATTATATAGTTGGTGAAACTATGATTGATAAAAAAGATACTGAAGATTATTTACGTCATATGTGGGTTAAAGAGTTTGAAAATAAAGAGACTTTAACTGAAAAAGACTTAGATAATGAATACATTGCAGAACTCTTTAAAAAAGGTTATGTAAATGTTAATGATGGAATTATTAATTTATCTAATGCTGGAGAACATTTAGGTAGGTCTTTAGTTAGAAAACATAGGATAGCAGAAAAGGTTATGGCTGACTTGTTTTTAGCAGATATGGATGAAATGGAAGAATTGGCTGATCAAATTGAACATATTATGTCTGATGAAGTTGAAGATAATATTTGTAGAATTCTTGGCCACCCTGAAAACTGCCCTCATAACAACCCAATTCCTGAAGGAAATTGTTGTGATGTATTTGATAAAGAAAACTCTGTAGCACTTATTAATTGTGAAAATGGTTTTGCTGGTGAAGTTTCTTATATTAAAACAGATGATGGTAAAAAACTTCAAAAAATCATGAATTTAGGTCTTATTCCTGGATCTAAAATTATTTTAATTCAAAAATTCCCTAATTATGTTTTCCAATTAGGAAATACTCAACTTGCAGTTGATAAAGAATTAGCTAATGAAATCTTTGTTAAAAAAGAAGATTAAATTTAAGTTTATTTAAAAAATATTTTAAAAAATATTATTTATTAAAATAATATTTAAAAATTTGGTATGTTTATGTTAGAAATAGTTCCTGTTTTAGATTTAATGAATTCAGTTGCAGTATCTGGTAAATCAGGTAATAGAGAAACTTATACTCCCCTTCAAACTATTTATGCATCTTCTGCAAATCCTTTAGAAATTGCTAAATCTCTTAAATTAGCTAATGCAAAAGAAATGTATATTGCAGATTTAGATTTTATTGAAAGAAATGGAAAACATAATATTTTTGAGGTTAAAGAGGTTAATACAATTTTGCCTGTAATTTTAGATGTTGGTGTTGATAATCTTAAAACCTTTGAATTTTTACTTGAATTTGCTTATAAAATCATAGTAGCTACTGAAACTCTTGAATCTATTGAAGAGCTTGAAAAAATCTTTGAGAAATATCCAAAAGAACGTATTGTAGTTAGTGTTGATGTTAAAGATAATGAACTTTATAGTAAAAATATGGATATTAATCTTGAAGAATTTAAAGATATTTTAGCTAAAATTAATCCAAATGAAATTATTTTATTAGATATTTCTTCTGTTGGAACTGGTGCAGGTTATAATAAAGAACTTTTAGATAAATTTGCTGATTTTAAAGATAAAATTATTATCGGTGGAGGAATTACTAAAGATGAAATTGAAGAATTAAATACTTTAGGTATTAAAAAAGCTTTAGTTGGAACTGCATTACATAAAGGAGAAATTCAAATTAATCAATTTTAACATATTTATAATTACTTGAGAGATTATCATGATAAAATCTGTTAAAAATAAGCTTAAAAATGATAAATATGCATTATACTTACTTGCATTTTCTATTTTTATAACAATTGCACTTATATGTATTAATTCAACAACTAATATTCTTGGTAGATTTTATGTTGATGCTTATTTTTATTTAATCCAAAGTTTAAGATATGTAGGATACTCAATTGGAGGGTATGCATTTATAAATTATTTCCCACCTCTTGTACCTTTTTTAACTTCTATATTATTTAGATTAGGTTTAGTTGGAGATTATTCTTTATTTGCTGGTACTGGTATTTTTTATATTATTGCAGTATTAGGTGTATATTATCTGCTTAAAATTAGATTTGAAGATAAATTAGCAGCTATTGGTGCATTTTTTTATGGTAGTTTATCTATAAATATTATGTGGGTTGCTAATGGAACTATTGATATTCCATCTGTAGCTTTATCAATTTGGGCTTTATATACATTTATTTTAGCTATTGAAAAAAATCAAAAATACTTTTATTTAGCTATTCCTCTTGCAGTTTTATCTTTCTTTGCTAAATATATTGGTGGATTAATTATTCCAATAATGATAATTTATGTTTTATCAAAAAAAGACATATTTGGAAATATCTGTAAATATATTAAGCATTTTATTGGAGGAACTTTACTTAGTTTTATTTTTATAATTCCATTTTTAGCTCATTATTATATTAATAAAATACCTTTTGGATTCCTAAATCAAGCAGCAAATATTTCAGATGTATCTAATAAAGTATCATCTGCAGTAGCTACTGTTCCACATAATGATTTATTATATTACTTGTTTTTTATACCTCGTTTTGTATGCAGACAGCTACCTTTAATTGGCATTCCAATAGTGATTGCAGCTATTGTTGGAGTTATTTATATTGTATTTAGATTTAGAAAGAGTTTGTTAAAAAATGATTCTAATATTGAAAATAAACTTAGTTTATCATTTTTACCTAAAATTAAACTTAATAAAAATATCTATTACTGTGGTTTATTTGGATCTATAATATTATTTTTGATTTCATTTTTAGCTACAGGTAAAATTTCATTTATAATTCTTGAAGCAATATTTTTTATTGGAGTTTTAATATTCAGTGTTTCATTTAATAGTATTTTTAATGATTTGGATAGTTATAAATGGTTTAATTATGATATTACCATGTTTGTATGGTTCTTTTCATATTTAATATTTTTTTCATCTCATTTAATTAAAGCAGATAGATATTTCATTGTTTTTGCTCCTTCATTTCTAGCTTTAATTATATCAAGTTTAAATATTACTATTGAACATTTGGATTTGTATTCTGCTTTTTTAAGAAAAAATTATATTAGTGATAAATCTTCAAAAATTACAACTCAAATAAAAGTAAAATTAGCTATTTGGAATGATGATTATAATTTAAGTAGATTAATACCTGTTGTATTTATTTGTATTTTTTTAATTACAAATATTGGATATTTAGCTATGGATAAGCATGATACTCTTGTTGATGATGAAAAAAATTTAAGTTTATGGATTAAGGAAAATATTCCAAATTATGATAAAGTATCTATTTGGGCAGATCGAGGCCCTATTTTTACATGGTATCTGCAAACTGAAATTCATTATAATAAAGATACAATGTCTTTAGATAAATTATCCACGTTTTTAAATAAGAATAATGCTAGTTATTATATTACTTCTAAAAACTGCACTATTCCTGGATTTAAAATTATAAAAACTATAGGTGAAGTTAATCTTTATATGAATGATAAAATTATTTAGTTTTATCTTAGATAAATTAGTTTTATATTAATCTAATAATTATTTAGTTTTATC
>JAKSUD010000004.1 GCA_024409185.1 archaeon | reverse complement strand
AATAACATAAAAATTTTTTAAAAATAATTAATTTTACTTATTTTGCTTAATTCATTCAATTAAATTTATCTTATTTAATTTTTCTAATATTAAACTCTATGATAAAAAGTTCTTGGATAATTTGATATTATTAAAGAAAATACCAAAATAAATGATAAAAAAAGTTTTTTACTTATAATTACTTTAATTAATTCAGTTTTAAAAACAAGTGTTTCTTCAAAAATACCAATACTTTAATTCTTATTGCTTTATGATTCGAAATCTTATTGAAAAAATAATTATTTGATAAATTACTATAGAAAAAAAAAATTAAAATAATTTTTCAAAATTATTATTTTTTACTCATTATTATTTAGATTTTTGATATATATTGGGGTACGAAAAAACAAATCATAAAAAAAGCTAATGAAAAATAAAAAAACTAATTTAGTTTTTATGTTTTTTGTAGCTTGCTTCCTTTTATCACTCCAATCAGTCTTTGCTGATGAAACATGCTCGTCGGGTATGATCAAAACTTATCTCGATGAAACAACTGCTAGTGCCTATAAAGCTGCAAGGCTAATTCCTTTATCTTTAAACTTTGGAGAAGGAAGTGGAGCTCTATGGTATAGAAGAAAAATGAGAATTGATCCAAGATTTGAAATACATTTTAAGGCTAGTATGGATCCAGTAGAAATAATAGAAGAGCCCGGTGAAAGAAATTTTGAAGGATTTACTATAGTCTTATCTAAATCCAATAATACTATTGGTGAAGGTTCAGGAGAACATATTGGTTATTACGGATTTACCAAAAGCTATGTAATTGAATTCGATTTCAATAAAAACTTAGTAGATAAAGAAGCTAATGGCTTTTCTCTCAAATATTGTGATAATGATTGTGATGGAGATGATACTTCTGCAATTAAAACTGGAAATTTACTTAATCAAAGATATGATCCTAGCAAACCTATGAGTTGGGACTTCAGAGTAGTTTATGAAGACAAAAAATTAAATGTCTATTCTGGTTCTTCTGATATCCTCTTCTCTTATGATGTTGACCTTAAAGAAAAATTTGGTACTGACCTTATTTATGTTGGTTTTACTGGCTATATGAATGGAAACAGAAGAGAATTAAGCTTGTCTGGAACTTTCGTTTGCGAAGATAACATGGACCTCACAAAAACAGATGGTAAATTCTATGTTAGAGGAGAAGCATTCGATACCTATTCATATCAAACTGATTCCCCAATCAAATATAGATTTACTTTCTACAATAGTAAAGGACAAAAGATTCCTCATTATTATGGACTAAATATTTGGAATTACAATCTTAGTGCCTCATTTGATTGTTCCGCTAATGAATCAGCTAAATTTTATGTTTTAGATGACTACACTTTACAAGTAAATACACATGCCTGCTCAAAAGTTGGATCTTATAAATTACGTCTTTGGGAAGAAACTAAAGGTTTTGGTTCAGCTAAATATTATACAGTTATTCCTGGTGACATAGCTTATGTAACCTTAATTGGACATGATGGAAAAATTGGAGAAATAAACCAAGAATATGACACAAAAACAAATGGTATTATCCTTAAATACGGAAAAGGAGCTGATGGAAACTTCCCCATAAAAGAAAATAATGTTTCATTTGTTTTAGACTTTAGTATTACCGATAAATATGGTAATATAATTGACTTAGAAAATGACTCAACTTATATTCTTCAAAAAAGCAAATTAGAATTGGCTAATCCTGGAGTAAGAGTTTCTATGAAAAAATATCAAGATCATTACCAATTTACCTTCGTTGCAACAAAACCAGGAACTTACCAAATAAACCCAGGTAAATATATGAATCTTACTATAGATGGTAAAGAATATAGTTCTTACGAAGTTATTGTTACTGAAAGTGGTCCTGATCTCCATTCTTCAATATGTGAAATGGTAGGAGAAAATTCTGTTCCATATAATTCAACTCCAGCATTAAATCAAAAACAAACTGTTGAATATAGATGCTACTTTAAAAATGCTTTACAAAATCCAGTAAAAGCCGAAGATATGGATAGTTATGATTATGAATTTTCTTGTGAAATAGAAAGAAAAACCCCAGAAGCTGCTACTATTAAATTAGAACCTGTACCAAAAGGAGACTATTTCTCATGCAAATATGAAATTGATTCAATGGGAGATTATTCATTCCATGGATATATGAAAAAGAAAAAAAATGAAACTCAAAGAGAAGAAGTTGCAGGTACAATTTATTCATTCGTTGCTTATCCATATCCAAAATCTTTAAAGGGTGGATATGTATATAATCCAAATAATGGACAATGGGTCCCTTATAGTCAAGCAGAATTTAACTTCAGAGGTGTAGACAAAGGATTTGTCACTGCATTTGATATGACCGAATCAGACCATAAAACTTTAATTTCTAGCTCTAAAGGAGGATATCCTCAATCATTTGATTTAAAAAAAGTAAAAGCCGTTTTGACTTCACCACATGACCCAGATTACAAATTCCAAGATTTATCAATTAGTAGAGTTCAAAAAGATGGAAAACAATATCTTGGTATATATATGAATGAAACTCTCAAAAAATCCAGTTTCCCATATGAAATTGTACTTACTTTCAATGATGAAGAAGAGAGAATTCCCATAAATTATGTTTTCCCCAATCCTCTTACAATCGGTGATCGTACTACATGCTTCCATGACCTTGATATTAGTAAAACAAAAGTCACAGTTTTAAACAAAGATCTTGTAGCTGGTGACCCAACTGCTTTCCTAAGTATTGAACTTACTACAGAAGACGGATACTTATACAATTATGATATTGGAAAAGATAAAATTAAAGTAATGGTTGATGAAAAAAATGGAGGTAATTTCACTGTTATCCCAGAAACTATTTTAGGTACATATACAATTTATGGAGATGTAACTAGCGGAAATAAAGTTAGTGTCTATATAAATGATGAAAAACTTAAACAAGATATTGATATTACTGTTTCCGTAAATAATGCAGCCTGCTATTTAGAACCAGTAAACAGTGATTTATTCAAAATCAACGATAACACTTATACTCTTATCGATTCTAATCCAGAAAATCTTAACTTCGATTTCAAATTATATGATGCAAACCACAAAGAAATCTCTCAACCAGACTATAAATTAACTAATACCGAAGTAAGTGAAGAAACTAAACAAGAAGGTGATTTTACTATTAAATATTCAACAACAAAAAAAACTTATACCTTCGATGATGTAATTGAACAACCAACTGGAAAATTCACTTGGGTTATTAATCTTAAAGATTGCAATCGTAAATATTACTTCGAATATAAAAAAGTTCCTGGAGATGTCTCAACAGATAAATCTAGATATGAAATTCTCACACCAAATATTTATGTCAATGAAACTGGTTACGTTGATGTTATCTTAAAAGATGATAATGGAACAAATATTGGAACAGATGAAAAAAAAATAAAAGAAGCACTCAACAAAATAAAAGTTGAAGCAAAAAGTGATAAAAAAACTATCCCATTAGAATATGAGACAATTACTGGAGATGGTAAAATAAGATATAAAAAACCATTCTATAACGAAGGAGAATATAAAGTTGTAGTAACTTATAATGATAAAGATATACCAAGTGAAGATGAAACTACAATTAATATAAAACAAGATTATATTTCAGATGAAAAAAGCAAAATGTATGTAACCACAGATAAAACTACTGAATTAATACCAGGTTCCCAATTTAAAGTAGACAATACAATCACAACTCCAATTTTCAACTATACTTTAATCAACTCAGATGGAGATGTAGTAACTAAATATGATAAAAGTATCGATTTCAAATGTGTATTTGATATTGATGGAGAAAAAATAGTACTAGATGTAACAAAAGAAGATAGCTTTATTACTTGCAAATTCGATGACAAATTGGCAGATAAATTCTCAAAAGCTAAAAAAGGTTATTATACATTTGAATATAAAGTAGGTCCAAAAACTATTAAAAATCAAGTATATTTAACTGGTGGAGAAGAAAGTAATGAATTTTCTCCAGATGATTATGATATAGACAAAACAGACCTTGGTTTATCACGTCTTGATGCTATTGCCGGTTTAACTTATACAATTACATTAGACTTTAGAGCAGCCGATAATTTAAGATGGAATAATGATGGTGATCCGTCTAAATTCACTTATAAAAATAGTCTTGGATTAACAGAAAAAGACTTAAAGTTCAATGCTGAAAAAGGTACTGTACCAGGTCAATTCTTAATTTATATGACTCCTTACAAAGTAACTGAAAAAGGTCAAGAAAATATCATTACAATTTATTATGATAAAAAAGAAATTCCAACTAAAGTAGCATTAACTGTTAAATGCGGAGAATTAGGTAAATTAGAATTAAATAAAAAAGTCTTAGAAGGAACAGTAGATAATTTACCTTATCTTCAATTCATTCCTTATGATAAATATGGCAATCTTTACACTGATTTATTCGATCCATCCATATGGAAAAAAGAATACTTAAATGGACTCGTATTAGGAGAACCTCAAAATGATGTATATATATATCCAGATAATTGGGTATCTGATGGAAAATATTTATATGTTCAATATAAAGCCACTTCACCAACTAAAGTTGATGTAACCTCTCCATATTTCAAAGAAAAATATACTCTTACAATTAATGGAGGTAATATAGATCCAGATAAAACATTCGCAAAAATAATAGAAAAAACTGGACAAACAGCAGGAAGTGAATATACAATAAGAGTAGATGCCAGAGATCCTTATTCAAATAAAGTTGCAGTAACTGATGAAGACATGGAAAACTTTAGAATCTATTATAAAACACCTACTTCAGAAGAAATAGATATTACTAAAGATTGCAAATTAGCCGATGACAGATATAGTTTCGACTGTAAATCAAAAGTTATTACTGCCGGACCTGTTACTTTCAATGTAAAATTCGGTAAAAAAAATATTGAATGTACTTCTTGTACTACCAACATAAAACCAGGAGAAATTAGTTTCAAAAAAACTCAAATTTACAATACTAATCCTTACTATACTACAGGAATTCCAACATTTGAAATGGAATTATATGACGATTATAATAATAAAATTGATAATAATGAAGAAATAGAAAGCTATGAAGTTGAAGCTAAATTAGAAGGAACAGATGTAAAACTATGTGTATATGATGTTGATGGTAAAAAAACTATAACTGTTTGCCAACCAAATGGTGATGATAATTACAATAAATTCTTATATTTAAATAACAAAGAATATACAATTACTGTTTACAAAGGAAGTGATAAAGTAGAAACTAAATTACTTATCACAAATAATAGTGGTAGTGGTTCTTCAGCTGCATTAGATTTATCTAAAACTTACTTCAATCCATCAGAATTTGACTTAGTTGCAGGAGAAAAACTTATTGTATTAATGGAATTACGTGCTGTAGATGGTCTTCGTAAAAATTCTTGGTATCCTGACTTTAAAGATGATATTAAATTAGATTTCACTGAACCTGATTATTGTGATTATAATGTACTTCAAGCTTCATTACCAGGTCAATATTATATTCAAATTTCTTGCACTCAAAAAGCTGAAAATTCATTCTATGTTTCATTTAATGGTACAAAGATTAATCAAAAATTATCAATTCATGTTAAAGCAGCACCAGCTTATACTATTGAAGTACAAAATCCAGAAAAATATGATGAAACTTTAGGAAGATATGTATTAAAAACTAATCCAACAAATGATGAAAATATTCAATTCTCATTTAAACTTAAAGATCAATTTGGAAATTATCTTAACGATTTACCATTAAGCAAAGTTGAAGCTTATATTTACTCTAGTGGATATGGAAATGATGAATCTAAATATACTATTACTAATAGTAATGGAGTATATACAGTCAAAGAAAAAATTTATGAAGCTATTGGTGAACATTCATGGACTGTAATTTGCAGAGGTTCAAGAGCTACATTTGCTTATAAGAGACTACCAGGAAAACCTGTAGCAGAAAACTCATACTATTATTTAAATATAAATGAAATGCTAATTGAACAAACTTCTTATGTCTTAATAGCTCTTAGAGATAGATATAGTGTTGAAATTAAAGATGAAGACCAAATAAAAAATATTAGAAAACAAATTGTTGTTTCAGGTATTAAAGGAACCGAAAAAGTTAATTATGAATATGATACTACAGTCGAAAATCAATTAGTATATAAAGCAATGTATCCTTCTACTGGAAGCTATGTAGTTGAAGCTACTTATAATGGACAAAAATTAACACCAGATGGAAGTAATAAACTTATTATTTCAAACCAAAAATATGCAATAGATAGTAATGTTTTAACTTTCGTAAGAGGAAAAGAAGAATATACTTTATCTCCTAATAAACAAAATAATATAGATAATACTAAAGGAGCTATTTCATTTAGATACTATTTAGCTACTGAAAAAGGAGAACAAATTAAAAATTATGATAAAAATATTAAAATAACTTGTAAATTAACTCAAGACCAAGAATCCAAGAGAGATTTGGTTGTCACAAAATCAGATAATTATGTCACTATAGACTTCCAAGATAAAGACAAAAGAGACTTTACATCATTAAAGGCTGGTAAATATAATTTAGTCTTAAATGTTGATGGAGAAGAAAGAACATATATTTTGAATTTATTCGGAGATTCTGTAACTAAACAATACTCTAGTTCTTCTAAAATTGATATATCTAAAACAACTCTTAGTGACACAGTAATATATGGAACTGCTGGTGTACCTATTAACATTACTTTAGAATTCAGAGCAAGTGATGGTCTTAGATGGAATAACGTTCCTAGTCTTAATGACTTTATTTTCTCAAATAAACTCAATCTACCTAGTACACAATTCAAAGCAATCGCATACTTAGGAAAAGAAAAAGGTCAAGTTATTATTTCTATTACTCAAAATAAAGTATCAATGGACACTCCTAACATAGTAAATATTCAATATGGAAATTATAAAGTTATTGATCCTATACATTTATATATTAGATGCGGAGAAGTTGGAAAATTAAATTTAGTAACTCAACCAAAAGATGGAACTGTTTTAGAACCACCAACTCTTAAATTTACTGCTACTGACAAATATGGTAATCAATGGACTACTCAAAATAATCAAGTAAATACTATTCAATTAGTAGAGCTTACTAATGCAACAAATAGTGATGGAGAAAAACTTTATCCATATGTTTATGCTGACAATGACTATATTTATATAGAATATCAATCAATGAAAAGTACAACAGTAACAGTAACTTCCAAATATTTCGACAATGAAGGAAAACAAGAAGAAATAAAATATAAGCTTTTAAGTGGTCCAATTTCTGCATATAGAACAACTGCTGAAGTAAGAAATGGTAGATCAACTAATATTGGAGACTATTATGTACTAGATATTTATCCAAAAGATGTATATGGAAACCCTGTAGATAATTTAGATAGTAATACTCTCAAAGATTTCAAAGTCACTTATGAAACTCCTGATGATGAAAATAAAAGACCTACTGAAAAAGGATTAGATATATCAGATAAATGTACTATAGTTTATCAAGATGAATATAGCATAATTGAATGTATCTATTACGTAGAAACTGCAGGAAATCTATTTTATCGTGTACTATATAAAAATATGGATGTTTTCTGTGAATCATGTCGTTTCTATGTTAAAGAAGGTGAAATAGATTTTACTAAAACAGAGGTTAGATATCTAAACACTGAAGAAGAAATTTCTGGTAAACCTGTCTATGTTAAAGCTGGTTCCGTTCCTGAATTTGAGGTTGTTTTCAAGGACCGTTATGGTAATATTATTACTCATACAGATACAGTCAGAAATGTAGATTTCACTTATAATATTGAAGGTGTAGATATTAAATTATGTGCTACTAATAAACTAAATACAAAAGTTATAACAGTATGCCCAGATCAAGTAGATAAATGGTATACTACTACTAATGGTTTAAGAGCTTTAACCTTAGACTTTGGAGGAGTTAAAGTTGATTATTCAATTATAGTAAATGATGGAGTAGATGGTTCTTCAGGTGAAATGAGTTTATGTAAAACAGAATTCTCACCAACTACTTTGACATTAGTTGCAGGTGTAGAAAAAATTATTAAAATGGAGCTTAAAGATGATAATGGTAATCGTAAAAATGGTTGGTTAGATAATGTTGATAGTGTTGTTGATATTAAATTTTCAAAAGATGCTGATTCTTGTAGTCATAGAATTGAAAGATCTAATATTCCAGGAATCTATAATATTAAAGTTAAATGCAGTAAAGCAAGAGAAGATAACTTAATATATGTCAAAGTCGAAACATCAACTATCAAAAAGACAACACAAACTGTTAAAAATGAATTAAAGGAAAGTAATATTGAAGAAAAAAATAAAGAAACTGAAACATTTAAGACATATAATGAGGCTTATAATTGGGCAGTTCAACAACCATGTGTATTAGATGGTCAAATAGAAACTAAAGAAACCCAAGGTTCCGATATATGCTTCGATACAAATCAAGATGCAGTTTCATGGGCCTCAAAGAATGGATATGATAGAGGTTTAATACAACAAAAAAAGAATGGTGTTAGAAAATTTGAAGATAAAACAATTACTGAAGGTGTTGTAAAAGAAATATCAGTTGGATGGGCTAATTTACATGAGTATAATTATATTACTATTGATGGTGATCTAAAATTAGGTACTCATACAAGAGGATCCGTTTATGTAAATGGAAATATTTATGGAGGAGGAGCTGGTATTGATGATACCTATGATCATGGAATACCTATACAAACTACTTCCTATGTAAAAGGTACATCTAATGAAGTTGATGGTACATCTGGAAGAAATGGTCTTACAATATTCAAAAATAGAAAAAAAAAATTACAAGATTCAACAAATGATATTAAGAATTATTGGTCAACTGTTATTCAACAATTATTGGATAGAGGTTTAGCTAAACAAGTTAGAAATTCAGATGAACTCAGAGATAAATATATGCAATATCATAAATATCAAGCTGAAGGTTCTGATTCAGCCATAAGATCTATTGATGACTCTTTAGTATATGTCTATTTAGGTACTGATAACTTTGATATATCTAATTGGTATAGCTTCCAAGGTGTTTTATTTGCTCCAAATGCACATGTTTATGTTCCTTGGTGTAATTGGTGTGGTACAATTGTTGCTAAATCAATAGAATCTAATGGTGAAGCACATCCTTGGGCTCCAAGAAATAAAATAGATGTAAATGTTGGTGGACAAGAACAAACTGTATGGAGAGAAGAAGACGTTTATACTTATTGTATTACAAGAGTTGATAGAAGTTATACAGCAAATAGAATTTGTACTACAATAAAATCCAATATAGTATGTGATGAACCAAAAACATTTAGCTCATATAATGAAGCCTTTAGTTGGGCTAATGATATAGGATATATTATAAAAGGAGATGTTGAAATAATTAAAGGTCAAGACTCAGGAACCTATCAATTTGATACACGTGAAAAAGCAGTAGAATTTGCTAAAAAATATAATACAGATGTATCTGAAATAGAAACAGAAACTATAGCAAACTATGCACTTTCTGAAATAACACAACTAAATACTAATGGAGTAACTGTTAATTGGAATAATTTGAATGAATATAATTATGTCACTTTAGATGGTGATCTAAAATTAGGTACTCATACAAGAGGATCAGTTTATGTAAATGGAAATATTTATGGTGGAGCTGCTGGTATCGATGATACTAGAGATAACAATTTAGTTGTTGCACAAACAACTTCCTATGTTAAAGGTACTTCTACTGATGCAGATTATTCCTGGGGTAGAGGAATTGGTATGTTTATGGATAGAAAACAAAAACTAACAGACTCAACATCTACTATCACTAATTATTGGAATAATGTAGCTAACTTATTAATTAGTAAACAAATTGGAATTCAAGTTAAAGATGCTAATTCTCTTTTATCATATATTAGAAAGAATCCTTATACTGCAAAAGGTTCTGATTCAGCAATTAGAAAAATTGAAGATAACTTAATATTTGTATATACTGGTACAGCAACTTTATATATTCCTAATGAAGTCAGCTTTAAAGGAATTTTAATTGCACCAAAAGCTAAAGTTGTCGTTCCTGCTTGCAATTGGTCTGGCTCAATTGTTGCTAAATCAATAGATTCTGATGCAGAAGCACATGCTTGGGCACCAATAAGAACTGAGAAAAAAGCTACAGTCATATGGAAAGTCACCGTAGATGGTTATGGAGCTAAATATAAAGTTACTAGATGTAAAAACAATGTTTTATGTGAAGATCCAAAATTATTTGATAGTGAATCTCAAGGAAGAAGTTGGGCAACTCAACAAGGATATGAATTAAAGGATATAATTAAAAATGAAGCAAAGACACAAGGAGAAACAACTGTCTATTATAGTAGAACTGAAGCTGTTAATTACGCAAAAAGTAAAGGATATGGTGAAAATATTATAACTGAAGAAAAAACTGGAGGAACATTTGTTGATTCTTCAATAACTAGTGGATTAAAATCTATTACTTGTAATTGGAATAATGTTTTCGAATTTAACTTTATTACTTTAGACGGTAATTTGGGTTGTTATGGTCATACTAGAGGATCAGTATGTGTAAATGGAGATATTCTCGGTGGAGGAGGTATTGATGACACCAGAGATAATTCAGTTGTAGTTATACAAACTCAATCCTATGTAAAAGGTAGTTCTTCCGGTGTCGATGGTACTTCCGGAAGAGGAAATGGAGTATTCAGCGCTAGAAAGAAAAAACTTTATGACTCAGCTACAGATATGACTAATTATTGGGTTGCTGTTGCAAAAAGATTAGTAGAAAAAGGGTTAGCCCATGAAATCAAAAACGAATGGGAACTTGAGCAATACTTTAATAAAGATCCTTATCATGCATACAATGGTGATAGTCAAATTAATTATCTTAGTGATAAATTAATATATGTCTATTTAGGATATGGAACAATCAAAGGAACATTCAATTCACAATTCAAAGGTTTATTAATTGCACCATATGCACATGTTAATATGCCAGGTGGAAATTGGGCTGGTACCGTAGTAGCTAAATCAATAGATGCAAATACTGAACAACATTTATGGAGACCTTCAGGATCTTCTAGTTCAAAATATATAGTAACAATACCTTCAAGTTCAAAAATTACTTATACTGTTATTAGATGTAAAGTTCAATCTCCATCAGAATCAGAAATAACAAAAGAAATAGAACTTAAATGTAAGGAAAGTAAAACAATTAAATTAATTGTAAAACCAACAACCCCAGAAAAACCAATAACAAAAACTATATATGATGAACCAATTAACAAGCTTGTAGATTATATTAGTGTAGATAAAACTTATTACATAGTACAACAATTTAATGACATATATGGAAATAAAGCTAACCCAGCTGATATTCCAATAGATGAAACTACTTATGAAGTAATCAAACAAGACGGAGTAGACTCAGATGAAAGCTGTGTATTAAAAGTAACTACCAGAGCAACTGGAGATGTTCTTTTAACCTTAACTTCAAAGACTGCAATTACATGCATTATTAAAAACAAAAAGTATCCAAAAGATGAATTCAAAATCACATTCATACCAGGTGAAATAAGATCAGAAAAAACTATAATTGAAGTAGAAAATCAAAATGTTACTGTAGGAAAAGATGTAAATATTACTGTTTTACTACGTGATCAATATGGTAATTATATTAATCCTAAAAATACAACTATTGAAATCCCACCAGAAATTTATTATATTAAAGACTATAAAAAAGAAGTCATTCCATATCATGCTATTGAAAAAAGAGGAGATAAATATGTATTAGTATATAAAGCTAATTTCACTAATCCAGAAATGAATTATATTTATGGAAGCTATGAAGAAGAACCACTTTCATGCGGAAAATCATGCGTTGTTGATGTTAAAGTTGAACAAATTCCAGACTTCAAAAATTCTGAAATTTCTGTTTATGTTCCAACTTCCAATGAATTTGTACCATTAAAAGAAGGTGATGTTCAAAACAACTATAACGTTAGAGCTATTTATAAAATAGAACCAAGAGATCAATTTGGTAATAGAGTTGTTAATTTCCCACCAGGTACAAAATTCGGAGATTTGAAAGCAGAATTAGTTTCCCAAACTAATCCTGAAGTTAAATATGAACTTGTAACAAGAGTTATTCCAGGTGAAGAAGGTTCAACAGTAGAATTAGTAACTGATGATAAATATACTGAACTCCCACCAGGTACCTATGATGTAATCATTAAGAACAATGATGGTACAATCAAGAAAAATGTCACTATCGCTAAAATTACTCAAACTGAAGAAAACACTGAAATAGCAAGACAAAAAACAATTATTAATGAAGCTAGTATAGTATTTGAAGCCGGTGATTCTGGTGAAATGCATCTTGAATTAAGAACAAATGATAACTTACGTTCATCTGCTTGGGAAAATTCAAAAATAACTGTAGAATCATGTAGAAAAGATGATAAAACATTTAAATATAAAGTAGAACATAGTGGAGTAAAAGGTCAATTTATAGTAACTGTAACTTCTGAAAAACCAACTACTTTCCCTGAATTAATTCAATGCCCATTAAAAGTATTTATTGAAGGTGAAGAACTTAAAAACTTCCATCCATTAATGATTGTTACTCCTGGTCCAATATATACTGCAGAAATATTATCTAAATACTTTAAAGATGAAAAGAATCACGTAATGCTTGATGGTGATGCTGATAAATATGAATATCCTTTCGAAATAAAAGCATATGATCAATATGGTAACTTAGTTCCAGCTGACCAAAAAGTAATAGGAATTAAAGTAACTATTGATGGAAAAGAAACAGAATTATCATTTATTCCTCAAAATGATGGTAGTGAAAAATATATAGCATTTACTCCAATTGCTGGTACTTATACTGTCTCATCTAATTTGAATCCTTTATCTGGAAAGAATTATTTACCTTATAATGCTAAATTTGAAGTTAAACCTGGTAGTAAAATAGATACTTCAAAAACTATTGTTAGAGAAATATCAGATAATATTGAAGCTGGTGATAAAGGTCAACTCGTTATTTATTCATATGATACATATGGTAATTTAATCACTGATAAACAAGTTATCAATGGATATAATATAACATTCGTAGATGTAAACAAAAAAACATATAAAACTAAAATCGATGAAATTAGAGAAGATGGTGGTGCTGTAATTACTACTGAAGAAAAAATAACTCCTTCTGGATATACTACCTATGAAATAGTATACAATAAAACTGATATTATTCCAACTCCAGAAAAACCAATACTTGTTGTACCAGGCTCTCCAGATCTTAAGAATCTTGAATTAATTGTATATGGTAAAAAAGGTAGTTCAGAATTGAAAAAATACAAGCAAAATGAAACCTTTACTATTTCTACAACTGAAATACCAGAAATGAGTGTTAAATTCTATGATGAATATGGTAATCCAATAGATGATATTCCAGATGATGTTAAAGTTATTAATGCTAGATTAGAAGGTAATGAAATGGAAACTATAAGATTAGAACCTATTCCAGGTAAAAGTGAAATTAAATTAGATTTCGCTGGTAATGAAACACTTATGGATATTTATTCTGATTTAGTCAGTGGTAAATATAAATTCACATTTGATGTTGACACCAAAGAAGAAGATGAAACATTCACTTATCCAGTTAATATTGTAACTGGTAAAGATGATAAAAAATATGGTAATGGTGATGTTGATGTTTCAAAGAGTATCGTTGGTCCAGAAAATCTTAATATCAAAGCAGGAGAATATGAAACAGTAAATGTAGAATTAAGAACTAAAGAAGGAAAACTATATAATAAAGACATTAATCCAGAAAACATTATTGTCGAAATAGATGATGAAGATCCAACATTCAAATATGAAGTTAAGAAAACTAATGAAAATAATGGGTTCTATGGTATTTCTGTTACTTCAGAAAAGAGTGGAAAGAATAATATGACTGTCAGTTATTATGATGATGAAACTAAAAAAACTGAAAAAATAGGTGTTGTTAAATATAATGTTATTTCTGATCCACAAGTAACTTCTATTGAATTAGTAACTCCACTTAAAGAATTAATTGAACCTGAAACTTCTAATGTTGTAGAATTTAAAATAAAAGATCAATTTGGTAATGTAATTAAAAACAGACCAGATTATACTGATAACTTCAGAGTATTAGACTTTAATAAGGATATTACTAGCTCATGCAAAATAACTTTAGAAAAAGGAGAAGTTTATAAGATAGTTATCAATCCTAATTATCCACCAGTTGATAGAAGTATCAATATCTTATATGAAGATGAAAATGGAAGCAGAAGATTATTTACCCAAGATATTAAAGTAACCTTAAAGAGAGAAATTGATTATCAAAGAACAGAAATTTCCTCTAAAAATAGTAGAGAAATTATGGTAGAAGATATATTAGATATGAAATTCTACCTTTATGATATTGGTAATAATTGTATTGAAAAAGTAGACTACGGTGATAAATTAAAAGTTGAAGTTATTGGTCCAATTGAAACTGCTCCTAATGCTAAAAAAGAATATACTGTTAAAAAGACCGAAAATCCATTATTAGACTGTCAAAATGAATATCAAATAATAACTTCAGATAAAGATAAATACACCAAAAAAGGTAATTATACCATAAATATTTATGCTGATGGCAAAAAGATTCAACAATTCAATCAAATATGCAGAACAAGACCTATTACACCTGATCAAATTCAATGGAAAGAATATGAAGTTACTGCTGAACCTGGTAAATTCATAATCGACTTTATAGCAGTAGATGATTACAATAATACCGAATTTGTAGATGACTTTGAAGATCACATTGAAGCAACAATTAATACTACAACTGGTACTCCAGTTCCATTTAGATTTGTACCTTATGATTTAACAAATGGAACAAGAGTTATTCTTCAAATTTTCCAAGCTGGACAATTTGAACCATACTTTATGTTTGATGAACATCCATTATCAATATTTGACAATGAACAAAATATATCCGGTCCTAAACCTTATTGTACATCTGAAAATAAGACTGAAATTGATGAATCTCCATTAGTTAATGTAAGTATTAATAAACCAGCTACATTCATAGTTATTTGCTATGATCAATGGGGTAATCGTATAACTCATGGTGGAGATGATTTCACTTCTAATGGAAGATTATTGCTTTTGAAACAAGGACAAACTAAATTAGAAACAACTATTGTAGATAATAATGACGGTTCATATAATGTTAACTTTATTCCTAAATTAGAAGGTGATTATTATATAACAGTATATCTTAGAGGTGAAAGATTTGGAGATGATGTACATATTAACTTAGAGACAGAACCATGCTTTGGAGAAAAGAGTATAAAATGTCAAGATTCAGGAAAATGTGTAGAAAAGATTTCTGATTGTTATGAAATCCCAGAACCATGTACAAGAGATAAACCATTTAGTTGTCTAGTTGGTGGTGAAACAAAATGTGTAGAATCTCAAAAAGATTGCGACTGTCCACCAGGTTTCTATAGATGCGGTTGGCAACATTATTGTGTTCCAGAAGAAAGAAAAGGTGATATGTGTCCAGAAGTAATTACAACAAACAAAACTTGTTCAAAAGATACATTTGTACAAACATATATAGTTTTCGTAGATGGTATTTGCAGAACACCAGATGAACATGATCCAAATCAATTAGTTTGCCCAATGGGTAAAGTTTTATGTGCAGATTTAAGTTGTAGAGACTCATATTATGATTGTTATGTACCACCAAATCCATGCCCAGCTGATTCTATAAGATGTATTAACCAACAATGTAAAGTTTCAAATGACCTTTGTCCTTCTACTTATGCATGCAAAAATCCTTTATATAAAGCTTGCCCAGATGGTACATGTGTAAAGAATGAAATAGAATGTACTACATTACCAAAATGTGATGGTGAATTAGGTTATCTATGTGCAAATCTTGAATGTGCTCATGATAATCCAAGCTGTGCAGACAAAACATCATGTGGTCATGGAGCTGATTTATGTAGTGATTCAATTTGTAGAAAGAGTTGCACAAAAGAGTAAAATTGGAAAAAGGAGCAAAATTATTAATTATAAATATATTAATTATTATTAAATTTAGAGTGAACTAGTAAAACAACGTAATAAAAAAATGAAAATATTTTTTGATATTCCACCTTAATATATTCCTCTTTTTATATATACTTTTTTAATTTTCCATTTTTTATATTTTATATTTTTAGTTGTCCTTAATAAATATCATTTTAGAAATTAATAATACTCTTATTTTGTGTTTAGATTTACTATAATAAATAAATATAATTTG
>JAKSUD010000039.1 GCA_024409185.1 archaeon | reverse complement strand
TAAACTAATAATATTAAAAAAATATTAATTTACTTATTAAAAAATAGGAGGAAAAAATATGGCAAAATATGGTGATAGAACTTTACAAGTTCATGCTGGACAAGAAACTCCAGAATCTGCATTTGGTGCAAGAGCTGTACCTATTTATATGACCAGTTCATTTGTTTTTAAAGATGCAGATTATGCTGCAGATTTATTTGCATTAACTGAACCTGGACACATTTATACAAGATTAAACAACCCAACTAATGATGCTTTTGAAGAGAGAATAGCTGCTATTGAAGGTGGTGTAGGAGGACTTGCTCAATCTACTGGAATGGCTGCAATTAGTCTTGCTTTATTAAATATTGTTAAATGTGGTGAGGAAATCGTATCTGGAGATAACCTTTACGGTGGAACTTACACTTTATTTAAAAATACTTTTGCAAAATTTGGTATTAAAGTTAATTTTGTAGATTCTCAAGATCTTGATGCTTTTGAAGCAGCTATTAATGATAAAACAAGAGCTGTTTATTGTGAATCTATTGGAAATCCTAAATTAGATATTCCTGATTTTGAAAAATTAGCTGAAATAGCTCATAAAAATGATATTCCTCTTGTTGTAGACAATACTTCTGCTGTTGGTATGGTAAAACCTATTGAACATGGAGCAGATATTGTTGTTCATTCAGCTACTAAAATCATTGGTGGACATGGAACTACTCTTGGAGGAACTATTGTAGACTCTGGTAACTTCGATTGGACAAATGGAAAATTCCCAGAATTTACTGAACCAGATGAATCATATCATGGACTTGTTTACTCTGAACACTTTGGAAATGCTGCATATATTAATAAAGCACGTTTACAAATGATGAGAGATTTAGGTGGAACTATTAGTCCATTTAACTCATTTATGTTAATGCAAGGACTTGAATCCATGAGTCTTAGAGTAGAACAACACTGTAAGAATGCTTTAGAAGTAGCTAAATTCTTAGAAAACCATGAAGCTGTTGCTTGGGTAAATTATCCAGGACTTGAATCAAGCCCTCACCATGAAATGGCTAAAAAATACTTAAAAGATAAATTTGGTTGTGTTATTGGATTCGGTATTAAAGGTGGAATTGAAGAAGGTAAAAAATTCATTGAAAGTGTTGAACTTCTCTCTCACTTAGCTAATATCTGTGATGCAAAAACATTAGTTGTACACCCTGCATCTACTACACACTCTGCAATTTCCCCAGAAGAACAATTATCTACTGGTGTAACTCCAGACTTTATTAGAATGTCTGTTGGTATTGAAAATGTAGAAGATATTATTGCTGATATCGACCAAGCATTAAAAAAAGCTGTTGAATAAATCAACAGTTAATTTATTTTATAAAATAGTTTTAGATTAAAGAGGATAAAACCTCTTAAAAAAATAACTTTTCTTTTTTTAATAAATTTATAAAAACTCTTAATTTACTCTTTTTTAAAAAATAAACCTTTTTAAAAGTTTTATAAAAATTTTTCAAAATATTTAGAGAAATAACTATTTGAGAAAAATTAAATTTTAAAAAAATAAAAAAAAGTAATCTCTAGTTTATAAACTAAGAGATTAATAATTAGAAATTAAATGTGAAATTTGATCAGTAGTAATGATTCCTTCTAATTTTAAATTATCATCAACTACAGGAAGACATGAAATATCATATTTTTTCATTTCACGAGCTATAAATTCAATTGAATTAGTAGAGTTACAATATTTAACATCCCTAGTCATTACTTCAGTTAAATCATTACATCCATTTATAATAGATTTAGATAAATCCCAAGCTGTTACAATACCAATTAATACACCTTCTCCTGTAACAACAGGTAAGTGAGTAACATGTTCATCAAACATAATTTCAGCAGCTTCTTTAATTGTAGCATGCTTAGAAATAGTTGGAATATTAACTTTCATAAGGTCTTCTACAACATTTTCAGATAAGAAATTAGATATAAGGAAATTCATTTGACCATTTTCTAAAAGGAATGCATCATGACCATAATCAGACTTAAGCTCATCATAATGAACTTCAATATTATTAGCTTGAAGAGCAGTTAATATTTCACGAGTCTGATCAGATGGGTATAACCAATCAGAATTAACTGAAATAAGTTCTACTTTAGCTTTAATACCTTTTAAACCTTCAACTAAAGAACCATCAACAGATAAATCAAAGTAATCTACTGCTTTTGTAATGTAAAGATAAGTATTAGCATCAAAACGTTTAACAAAAGATTCTCCTTGGTGGTGTAAGTAACTTTCTACTTGGAAATCAAGAGTAAAATCATAACTAAGTTCCTCTTTATCTTGCAAGTCTCTTCCAAATTTAATATACATTGACTCATCACTAAGATAAGTAATATGTGCAATCATACGAGCTACAGCTAAACCTGAACGAGGAGTTCTTTCTTTATCATAATATTCTCCATTATTCCAAAATGGATCTAAAATAATAGATTGTCTACCTACTTCATTAAAAGCAATTTGTTGAGGGGATGATCTTGCAGTAGTAGCTATTACAATAGCTTTTTTCATCATATCAGGATAAGACACTGTCCATTGTAATGCTTGCATACCTCCCATAGAACCTCCAATAACACAGAGTAATTTATCAATTTCTAAATGTTCTATGAGTTTGTATTGAGCATTTACCATATCTTCAATAGTTATAATTGGGAAATCTAAAGCATATTCCTTACCAGTTTCTGGATTAATTGTAGATGGACCTGTTGATCCTTTACAACCTCCAAGAACATTAGAACAAATAATAAAGTATTTATCAGTATCTAATGCTTTACCTGGACCTATTAACATTTCCCACCAACCAGGTTTTTTAGCTCCTCTATGCCAACCAGCAGCATGAGCATCACCTGTAAGTGCATGACAAACAAGAATAGCATTTGTTTTTCCAGTATTTAATTCACCATAAGTTTCATAAGCAAGTGAAACATTACCTAAGATTTCCCCAGAGGTTAGTTTCAAATCTTCTTTAATAGTGAATTTTTTAGTTTCAACATATCCGACAGTTTGTGTCTTCATATAATCCCCTTCTTTAGATTAAATTTTTAATAAAGTAATAATTTATACATAACTATATTAGTTTAAAATAATATTTAAATATATATTACAAAATAAATAAAAAATAATATAAAAAATATCTTAAAAAAGGAGAATAAAATGAATAAAATATTGTTTATAATAATATCTTTTTTATTTCCAGGAATTGGACAAATAATCAAAGGAAAAGTTATAAAAGGAATTTTAATGTTTATAATTTACATCATATCATGGTTATTGATATTTATTCCAGGAATGGGGATTGTTAGATTCATTTATATGATTTATTCAACTTATGATGCTAATAAGATAACTACAGATAATCCTGAAATATAAATAAAAAATATCCAATATATCATAGATAATTCAAGTATTATTTAATTATTTTAGAATTATCTAAATTTTTTCTTATTTTCCTTTTTATTTTAATTCTATGGAAAAATATCATGTTCTTATATTTTAAAATCTTAATACATAAATCCTTTTCTAATTAAATACTAAAACCAGAATCTTTTTTTAATTAAATACTAATATATGAATATTTTTTAATTATATTGGCATTTTGTTGATTTTTTTAGTAATCTATTTATAATATTAATATATAAATTATAATAATAACTATTTTTTGTGAATATTATGTATGCTAATGATTTTAAAGATACAAACCAAATAAAAAATTTCAGAACCCTATCTTTAGGGCTTTCTGTATTTGTATTAGTTATTTATTTCTTAATGATGGGAATGTTTACTGACAATTTAAATGATATTATTGCATTAGTTATGAATAATATTGTTATTTGGCTTGTATGTGTTTTTATAGTGCATACTAAAAAATTAAGTAAAAACTGGAAGATACTTCTTACTATTCTTATAGTGATTTATTTATTATATAATCTTTTTTTAGGTGCAACTTATGGTATAGCTCCTAAAGGAGATATGTTTTTAATATTTTATTATCTAAAATTTAGTTTAGTAATTTATTCCCTTGCATCTCTTTGTATACTTTTTGATAGGTTTTATAAAATATCAGATATTTTATGTATGGTTGATTATATTTTTGCATTTGGAGCTTTAGTATTCTCTGCATGTTTAGGTAATATCCTTTTCTTCTTACATTTTTTATTATTCCATATTATTGTTGCTTTAATCTTTTTAACATTTAATGCAGATAAAGGATATACTCAAGTATTGGTTTATGATACTGTTTTAGGCAAATTATCAAGACAATTATTTACAATTATTGTTGTCTCAAGTACTGGTCTTACAATAATATTTTGTATACTCAAAGTTTTAAACAATACTACTTTTATTACCCGTAACTTCTTAATGAATGCATTCATCATATTCTTTGCTATTATGTGGTTATTTTTATTTTACTTTACTTCTAAAGTTAACATAGCTGATATTGAACAGAGAATCAATTTAATACAAAGTGATAAAACTAATAAAACATTACTTGCCGAGGTTCATCATCGTGTTAAAAATAATTTAGGAGTTATTGTTAGTTTTACTAATCTTAAAAAAAGAAAAATTAATGATCAACAGAGTATTGATATTTTAACTGATGTTCAAAATCGTATTATGGCTATGGCTTTAGTTCATTCTAACTTATATGAAACTTTAGATTTTGGTAAAGTTAGTGCTAAAAAATATATTAAAGAACTTTTAGATAATATTAATTCTTCATTTGAAAGTGAAGATATTCACTTAGATTTAGATATTGCTGATGTTTTTATTATTCTTGATATTATCATTCCTTTAGGTATGGTTATTAATGAATGTGTATTAAACTCATTAAAATATGCATTTCCAGAAAATAAAGGTAAAATTATCATTTATTTAAAAGAATTAGATGATAATAAACTTGAACTTATAGTTGGAGATAATGGTGTGGGATGTAGTGAAGAAGATCTAAATTCTGCAGATGGAATTGGAACAACAGTTATTAATGCATTAATTAGTCAAATTGATGGAGAATTAACTTACGACTTCACAGATGGTTTTAAAAGAAAAATCATCTTTGAAAATAAAGAATAAAATTAAATTTTTAATTTAATCATTTACTTATTTTACTTTTAAATATTAACCACATTATTTTCCTAAAAAAAATAATAAAAATAAAAAAAGTTTCGGCAGCCAAATTAGGATTCATATACTTAAAATATTAAAAATAAAAAAAGTTTCGGCAGCCAAATTAGGATTTATATACTTAAAATATTAAAAATAAAAAAGTTTAGAAATATAAATTAAGATTTGTGTGATAAAGTAGAAAATTAAGGTAAAAAAGAATCTGAAAATAAAATTTTACCAGAATTATTATTAAAATAATCTTTCTCAATTTCATAAAGCATTACAACATCAGCAGGAATATCCATATTTAAACTGATGTTATAATTAACTATTGAAGAATATCCAAATTTAGGATAATAATTTTTATGACCTACAACTAAAATTCCTTTAAACCCCATATTTTTAGCAATATTATGACCTTCTCTAATTAACTTAGATCCTATACCCTTATTCTGCATATGTGGAGATACACAAACTGGAGCTAATGTTAATATATCATCAACACTACCATCATTCATTTCAAATTTTAATTTAGAAAACAAAATATATGCCACGATTTTCCCACTTACTTCAGCAACAATAGACAAATTAGGAATAAAATCATCAGTTCTTCTTAAATTTTTAACTAAATTAACTTCTTCTTGATTAGAAAATTCTTGAGATTTAAATGACTCAGTGATAACCTCATAAACATCAGGAATATCTTTTTTAGTTTCTTTTCGAATAATCAAATCCATAAAAACACCAGATAAATAATAAAGAATAAATAATATTTATTTAAATAAAAATATAAAATTTACTAAAAAAAGTTTTAGGAAGACAAATTAGGATTTGTCGTCCTAAAAAAGATGAAAAAATTAAAAGAAAAAAATAGTGGTAAATTATTATTTATTGTCTTAAAAAGAAAAAAAGAAAAATAGATAGAGTTCATATCTAAATCTAATCTAAATTTAAGTTTTTCTCCTAAGTACCCTATCATCTAACGTTAAGGTTAAAATAAAACCAATAGCTAATAATAAAGCTGTAACATACATTACCACAGCCATTGCCTTTTGAACAACAAGACTTACAATTTTAGCTTTTAAAGAATAATCATGTCTAAGTTCAGTTGTATTTACATGACCTAATTTTTCAAAATAAATATGCAAATCTTGATGGAATTGTTGATTAGATACATGTTCAGGAGCATAAATATTTACTGCCTGATGCATACCACCAACAGCACCTAAAATTAAGATAATTCCAATAATAGCTGTTCCAATAGACATTCCCAAATTTCTACTAGAAGTTACAAAACCAGAACTTGTATTTTGACTTTCTTCAGGAACATATGCTAATGCCATTTCTACTTCAAGAGCAAGTGGGAATCCTAATCCTGCACCAAATAAAAACATTCCAGGAACTACATCTAAAAATGTAACATTAAGAGTAAATTGTTGAGCTAAAATAATACAACCAACTATTGAAATTATAAAACCTAATGCCATAATAGTTTTATGACTAAAACGACCAACTAATTTAGGTGATAAAAGTGAGAATATTAAAATACCTAAAGTCATTGGAAGTAAAATTAAACCAGTCATAAATGCAGATAAACCTAAAACAGTTTGTGAGTAATATGTAATAGAGAATAGTGCACCAGCTATAAGAATAAAAGTTATTAACCTTATAATTGTACCAGTAGATAAATTTCTATCTCTTAATAGTCTTACATCAAATAATGGATTTTCAGATTTTTTTTCAACAAATGCAAATAATAAAAGAACAACAATACTTACAACAATTAATCCAATACTTAATAAAATATTTTCAGATAATTTCAATATCCTAAAACAAGTAGAATAAGACCAATTATAGATAAAATAGAACCTTTATAATCAAAGTCTGTTTTTAATTCAGTAGGTTTGAATGAAGGGATTTTACCATTTAATACAAGTATTATTATCATAATAATTAATTCAAAAATAAAACCATATCTCCAACTAAAAAATGAAGTGAAAAATCCTCCAAATAATGGACCAATAGTTGCAGCAATTCCAACTATAGCACTAACAATAGAAAGACCAATTGTACGTTTTGAACCATCATAAGATTCACTTATAATTGCAACAGTACCTGGAGTCATTAAAGCTGCACCAACACCTTCAAGAATTGCCCATCCAAAGAATAAAATAGGAATATTCACACTTAAAGAAGCAATTAAAGCACCAATAGCAAAAAATATAGCACCTAATACAAATATTTTCTTCTTACCTAATATGTCCTGTAATTTTGCTCCAATTAACATTAATGAAGCAGTTATTAATGTATAAAAACTTATAATAGCCTGAACAGTATATACATTTGTATCTAAATCTATAACTAATTGAGATATTGCAACATTCATAAAAGTAGAATTTAATGCAATCACAAATGCTGCCAAAGTTATAAGAATTAAAAGAACCCATGACTTACTTTTCTCCATCACATTATCCTCCTTAAATAAGTATTATTTAATTAATATAATATAAAATATTCTAAAAATAAAATTAAAAAAATAAAAACAATTAGCAGACAAATAGGATTAAAATAGTAAATAATCACTTAATAAATAAAAAAAAAAAAAGAAAGATAAACAAAAATACCAGTAAAAAAACTAGAAAAAATAAAAACAAGTTAGGACGATAAATAATAATTTACCCTCCCAAGAAAAAAATAATATAACTATTTTTTACTTTTTTTAAATATTTAAAATACCTAATCATGATAACATAATAACAAAAACTTATTTTAAAAAATAGCTAT
>JAKSUD010000038.1 GCA_024409185.1 archaeon | reverse complement strand
AAGTGAAATTAATGTTGGAGGATTATAATTTTTTAATTTTTCGTTTGGGTATTTTTTAATTCCTATTTTAACAATGCCTGTTTTTTTTTTTTTTTTTTTTTAATGATTCCTGGAATTGGACTTATTGGTAGTACATATTTAGAGCAATATAAAATCAATCAAATAAATAGATCACAAGTGAGATTTAGATTTATTTTACTTCTTGCATTGGGTGCAATTATTCTTTTAACTTTAGGTTATCGTACTCCAATTATTGCACTTCTTCTTATGATGATTATTATAGGTTATTATGGTAATATTTTATCTGTTTGGGAGGTAGTTGTTGGTGCTTTAATTAGTTTTTGTGTAATTATTGGAATTGGGTATACAAGGTCTCTTAGTGAATTCATGATTACTTCAGATACAAGTCCGTTATATGCTTTACAAAATAGGATAGATTTTACATTAAATGTATTGAATCTTTTAAATCAGATATCTGGAAACTTTGGTATTCTTCATGGAGATATGATTTCAAGTGCTATCCCAGGAAGTGATTTAGGACCAAGAATGATTGTGGGTAGATTAATAGCTTGGAGAACTGAGGTTACTGTAACTCCATCATTACTTGGGCAAATGCTTGTTGACTTTGGAAAAGTTGGTGTAGCTATTGAAATGTGTTTACTTGGATTTATTTTAGGAACTGGTTATAAAATAGTTAAAAAAACTAAAGATTCATTTTACATTGCTTTATATAGTCTTATTTTAACTTATGCTGTTCTTGGGGTAGAAACTGGTATTTTAGATATTCAGGTTTTATTTTATTTCTTTATAGCATTAGTAATCTATTTAATCATTGTTTTAAATGATAAAGGGATAAAAATTTATTAAAATATATAATCATTTACCATTTTTTTGTTTTATGTTTAGTATCTTCTTAGGATGATAAATATTAATTTACCATTATTTTTTCTTTTATTTTTTAGTATCTTCTTTGGATGACAAATCCTAATTTGTCTTCCTAAAAGTTTTTATTTTTTTAAGAAGTTAAATCCTAATTTAAATTCCTGAATTTATTTTATTTAATTTTATTAAATATTTAAATAGTTAAATAATCTTAATTATATTTAATTATCATATATATTAAATTAAATTAAATGAGGTGAAATTATGTTTCGTGGACCTGGTTCAATTCCTTTTGATTATAGATCAATTTTAATAAAAGTAGGGATGCTCATTGGCGTTCTTATAATTATTTATGCAATTTTATGGATACTTGCAGAATTACACTTAATACCTATGATTATATTTGCTTTATTCCCACAAGTTGTATTATTATTAATAGGTATTTTCATATTTTATCAAGCATATACAAGGTATAAACAATATTAAATTTGTTTAAATTTTAAACAATTTTGCTTATTTTTTTACTATTCTTTTAATAGCTATTTTTAGCTATTTATTTTTTTTTTTTATTTTTTGTAAAATATTTTTATTTTATTTTTTTCTTTATTTTTCTTATTTTAGTAATTTTTGCAAATTTTTATTTTTATTTTTGTAAAATATTTTATCTAAAAACATTAGTTATATATACTTTTTAAAACATAATTTATAATATTATAATTAGTGAGTTTTATCTTTAATTTGCTATTAATTATTCTAAGTTAATAGCTGTTAATTTATTCTTAATTATACTTACTTTAATTTATAATTAAAATTCAAATTTATTGTTTATTAATATGGAGGAAAAGAAATGGCTAAGATTTTTATTTCAACTGCACTTCCTTATGCTAATGGACCTTGCCACTTAGGTCACTTAAGATCTACTTATATTCCTGCAGATATTTATGCAAGATATAATCGTATGATTGGTAATGATGTATTAATGGTTGGTGCAACTGATGAGCATGGAACTCCTATTGCTGTTAGAGCAGACCAAGAAGGTTGTGAACCAATAGATGTTTCTACTCGTTATCATGATTTGATTTTAGAAGATATTAAATCATGTGATATTTCATTTGATAGTTTTACTCGTACTACCGATGAAAAACATTATAAAATTGCTCAAGATTATTTTAAATATTTATATGATGAAGGATTAATTTATGAGGAAACTATTCAACAACTTTATTGTGAAAATTGTGGTAAATTTTTACCTGATAGATATGTTGAAGGAACTTGTAAATTCTGTGGTGCAGATGCAAGAGGTGACCACTGTGAAGCTTGTGGTAGAGCATTAGAACCTACTGAATTACTTGAACCACATTGTTTAACTTGTGGTAATACTCCTGTAATTAAAGATTCAACCCAATACTTCTTTAAATTAAGTAGTTTCCAAAAAACTATTGAAGATTATATTGCAAATAATGAAAGTTTACCTGCTAATGTTAAAAATTATGCTGAAAACTGGTTAAAAGAAGGTCTTAAAGACTGGATTATGACTCGTGATATGAAATGGGGAATTCCTGTTCCTATTGAAGGTGCTAAAGGTAAAATTATTTATGTTTGGGGAGAAGCATTCCTTGGATATATTTCTTCTGCAGCTCAGTGGTCTGAAAAATCTGGTAAACCTTGGGAAGAATACTGGAATGATTATGTTATTCACTTTATTGGAAAAGATATTATTTACCATCACTCAATCTTTTGGCCAGCTATGTTAGCAGGTCATGGATGTAAATTACCGGATAATATTTTTGCAGGGGAATTCTTATCTCTTGAAGGACGTAAAATGTCTACAAGTAAAAATTGGGTTGTTTGGGTAGCTGATTTTGTTAAAAATTATGAATCTGATTTACTTAGATATTATCTTACTGTAAATGCTCCTTTAAATAAAGATACTGACTTCTCCTGGGATGATTTCCAAAGAAGAATTAATGATGAACTTGCAGATGTAATTGGTAACTTCTTACATAGAACATTCACATTTACTCATAAATTCTTTGATGGTAAAATACCAGAATACAAAAACCCATCAGAAGATGACCTTGCATTTGAAAAAGCTATTAAAGAGCTTCCAGATAAAGCAGGTACTTTAATTGCTGATATGAAATTTAGAGAAGGGCTTGTAGAAATTATTAAAACTGCAAAAGCAGGTAATAAATACTTTAATGATCAAGAACCTTGGAAAGCAGTTAAAGAAGATATGCAAAAAGCTGCAAATTGTTTATATTTATCTAATCAATTATGTCATTCCTTAGCTATTTTACTTAAACCATATATTCCAAATAAAGCAGATGAAATCTGTGAAATTATTGGAATTGATGAAGCTACTAATTGGAATGATGCTAAAGAGTTCTTAGAAACTGGTCATGAAATTAATAAAGCTAAACCTTTATTTAAGAAAATTGAGGATGAAACAATTGCAAAAGAAAAAGAAGAACTTTATAAAAACTTAGATGCTTCTGATGTTGAAGATAAAGAAGAATCTGATGAAGATAAATCTAACAAAAAATCTAAACAAGATAAAAAGTCTAAAAAAGACAAAAAAGCTAAAAAAGAAGATAATGGTGATAAAATGGATTTAATTAGTATTGATGAATTTGCTAAAGTAGAAATTAGAATTGGTGAAATTGTAGAAGCAGAAAAAATTGAAAAATCTGACAAATTATTAAAAACTCAAATTAATATTGGAGAAAAAACTATTCAAGTTGTTGCAGGTCTTGCTAAAAGATATGCTCCTGAAGATTTAGTTGGTAGAAAAGTTCCTGTTGTAACTAATTTAAAACCTGCTAAATTATTCGGAACTTTATCTGAAGGAATGATTATGGCAACTGAAAGTGCTGCACTTTTAACTCCAGATGATTGTGAAGTCGGCGAATTACTTATGTAATTCCCATTTTTTAATTAATTATTTTAATAATAATTTTTTTTAATCTGTTATTTTTAAATTATTGTACTTAGCTGTTGATTTTAGACTAAAAATGGTGATAATATGGATGAATCTTCAATGATTACTAAATCTGAAAAATTTCTAAATGAAATTGAAAAAGATGATATAGATTTAAATATTAATGATTTAGATTCTTTTTTAGATTTATATTTAAAATTTTCAAATCGTTTAGATAATCTTCAGAATATGAGGGAAAGTATGGATGAAAGTGGATATACTGCACCTTATCGTTCATTAAACCGTTATGGTTCTTCATTTTCAAATGATGTTGAATTTGAAGAAATTAGTGAAATCAACAGACATAGTCAATACTTTAGGATGAAAGCTTCTGCAAAAAGTAATAGTTTAGATAGGGTTAAATCTGCTATTGATGCTCATAAAATAGCTATTGGAAACCTTGATGAATATGCTAAAATAAAATGTAAAAAATGTTCTAGATCATATCGAGCTTCAAGTTTTGTTGATAATAATAAAACTTGTAAATGTGGAAGTAATGATTTTGAATTTAAGATAAATCATCATGGTATTCATCGTTTGGAAATTATTCCTTATTTGCCTTTATCTGGAAATTATATGGTTATAATGTCTGGATTATCTTATTGGGGTAGAGAGTCATTTAAACGTATTTTAAATTTACTTCAACAAAAACGTAAAGATGTAGTTAAAACCGTTTCTCCAGTTATTAGAGTTTATGAAAATGGTAGAGAAATTAGAAAAAGAGTTTCCCTTGATTCTGAATTTGCAGATAGTTATGAAGAAGAAGTTAGACGTCGTTATGGTAAAAATGTTCGTATTGAACGTTTAGAATTCCATAGGACTAAACCTGCAATTATTAATGATAAACATACAAGAACTGCTTTAGCTTTAGCTTATGCAAGACATTCAGAGGATATTGTTGCAAAGCACGAAGAAGAGATTCTTGATGAAAACTTTAATAATTTAGATAAACTTGCAATCTATGATGAAATTTTATCTTCTGTTAAATTAGAAAATCCTGATTTTATTGAAAACTCAGATGATTTAGAAGAATGGAGAGAAGAGAGAACTACTAAGTTTCTTGAAGAATTTGGGCTTATTGATAACTATGGAAATTTAAATCATGGTTTAAAAAAGGATTTGGATAAAAGAGAAAAAATTAGGGATGAAATATTTGCTAATATTGGACCTACTTTAATTGTATGGGATTTATTCAAGTATTATTTATGTACTTCTAATGATAGACGTAAAAGATATGGTAGTCCTTTCCCTTATATTAGGGGAGATATTGATAGACAACAACGTAAAATATTCCAAAATCCTCATAGAAAAGTTGTTAAATTATTACAAGAAAAAGAAAATGAATCTATTTTAGCAGTTCCTGAAATGGATTTATTATTATTTAAGAAATTTAAACTTGAAAAACAGATTAAAAACTCAAATATTAAGTTAAATTATGCTGCATTAGGTCCAGCTATTGTATTTAGAGCTTCTGATAATTTTACAATTCCAGAAGTTGCTCGTGTATTTAGAGTTCCTAAAAAAGCAGTTGTTAATGAAATTGAAAAAGTTAAAAATATTCAAAGACCTCGTAGTAAAAATGCAGGTAAATTTTTAGATTTAATCACTAATTAATTTAAATTTATATTTTTTGATCATTAAAGTAATTAAAATGAGGATTCGGAATGGACGATTTTGAATACGATGATTTTGAAGATGATTGGGATGATTTTGAAGAGGATTTTGACCAATCAGATGATTTAAGTCAGAATTTTAATGAAAATGATGAAGACTTAGATTATGATGATTTTGAAGATGACTTCAATTTCTTTGATGAAAAACCTTTAGAAGTAGATTCAGGTTATGAAATCACTGCTCGTGAAGTCCATATTAGTGAACAATTGACTTCAAGTAGGATTATTCGGCTTATGAACACTTATCCTTCTTTAAAAAAAATTACTTGTCCTCCAAGTTTATATAAACGTATTTCTCCTAAATATTTAGCTGCTTTAGATGAATTGAATATTATTGTTGAAGTAAAATACAATTATGGTCAGAAAGCTAAATATAGTGATGATGTTAATCAAGTTGTAGATTTGCTTAAAAATGGTAAATCTCCAAAAGAAGTAGCTAAAGAATTAGATATTTCTTTAGAGAAAGTTCATTATCTTAAATCAAAGTATCCTGAGTATTTTAAATTAAATAATCATAAAAAAAAGTATGATGAGAATACACGATTAAGAATTCGTCAAATGCGTGAGGATGGTTTAAAACCAAAAGAAATAGCTGAAAAAGAGAATATTCCAATAAGATCTATTTATTATATTTTAAATAAAAAGTAAGATTTTAAATATTTTATTATATTCTTAATAAAATCCTTAAATGCTCATATTATAAAATAAAATTGCTATCATAATAATTATTATAAGAATTATTATACTTACAATAAATTTTCCACCTAATGCACCAAGCCCAATATTTGTTTTTCTTGTTTTTTTAATTTCTTTTTTTAATTGTTTTTTACTTAATTGACTTATATCATCTGTGAATATATCAAAGTCTTTTTTAGTTTGAACAGTAAATTTATAACCACAATTTTCACAGAATTTAGCAGTATCTTTAATATTGGAATTACATTTAGGACATTTTTTAGTCATTTTTAATCCTCAATTATTTTTAAAATATGTTTTTAAACATATCTCTTTAGATGTATAATAATTTATTTTAACTTTATATTATTTTTATGGATTTATATTTAATAAGAAATAATAAATTAAATTTATATAAACTTTATATTTATATAAAATTTATATTTATTTGGTTATTCTAATATTTATTGTATTTAAAATGGTGTAAATATGGTTGATTTATTTTTTATTCCTACAATGCCTTTAATTGTTATTGCTGCGATTTGTGGTATTTTATCCTTTGTTATAACTCATTTGGTTATGCCTCGTTTGATTAGAAAACTTGAAAAGGCAGAAATTGTAGGTAAGGATATTCATAAATCCTGGAGGCCAATTGTTGCTGAAATGGGTGGTATGGGTATTCTATTTGGTTTTATTATTGGAATTTTTGCAGGTATTTTATTATTCCCTACATTAGAATTCGAATTATTAGTTGTTTTAGTTGTAATTTTACTTGTAGGTATTATTGGAATGGTTGATGATTTACTTGTTTTATCTTCTAAAGAAAAACTAGTTCTTTTATTTTTAGCAGGTATTCATTTATGGTGGGCAGCTCCTCCTGAAGTGGGTATTTTATACATGATTTTTATTCCAATAGCTGTTTCTATTTGTTCTAATTTAACAAATATGCTTGCTGGTTTAAATGGTATTGAATCAGGTCTTGGTGTAATAGCTATGACTTCTCTTACTATTTCTTGTCTTATTTTAGGTAAGTATGATGTAACTATTATTAGTATGGCTATGTTAGGTGCTTTAGGTGCATTTTTACACTTTAATAAACATCCTGCTAAGGTTTTCCCTGGAGATACTGGTACTTTAATTATTGGTGCAGCTATTGCAGCTATTGCATTTATTGGTAGGGTTAAATTAATTGCATTTATTGTTCTTTTACCAAATATTATTGATGCAGCACTTAAATTTTATAGTGCAGGGGTTATGGAAAGACAACAACATAAACCTACTCAATTAAATGATGAAGGTAAATTAGTAAGACCTGAGCAAGGTTTTAAATCTATGATTAGGTTTGTTTTAAGAAAACCTGTTAAAGAAGAAACTGCTGTTAAAATGATTTGGGCTATTGGTATTATATTTGGTCTTATTGGTATTGGAATGGCTATTTTCTTAGATTTCTCTGCTGGAAATCATTTAATGGCACAATTCACACAATGGAAAGATTTCTTCTATTATATTTAAATAATTTTTATAATTTTTTATTTAATTTTACTTTTATTATATTTAAATAATTTTTAAATAAAAAAATCTTATTTGGGATATTATGGAGAAGAATACTAAAAAAATAATAAATATTGTTTTATTAATTCTTTGGTTAGCAATTATATTTTATTTTTCAAATCAACCAGGAAATTTATCTTCTTCTTTAAGTGATAATTTAACTTTATTGATTTTTAATAATATTACTGATTTTTTAATATTCATTGTTAGAAAAATAGCTCATATCAGTGAGTATTTTATTTTGGCTATTTTAATGTATAATGTATTTAAAGACTATTTATCTTCTAAAAAGTCTTATTTAATTACTTTTATTTTATCTATCCTTTATGCATGTAGTGATGAAATACATCA
>JAKSUD010000037.1 GCA_024409185.1 archaeon | reverse complement strand
AGATCATATATATTAAAAGATTATATTCCAATGTTTTTTGCTATCTCTTCTAGTTTTTTCATAAGGAATTTCAATATATATTATTGCACATTGATTTTTACATAATTTTTTATATTTTAAAGTTCAATTTAAAATTATGTATATTGTTTTAGAGGGAATTGATGGTGCAGGTAAATCTACTCAGATTGACCTTTTAAAAGAGTGGTTAATAGCTAATGGTTTAGAAGTTGAAACTGTTGTGGAACCAACTGATGGTGATGTTGGTAAATTAATCCGTAAAATTTTAACTTATCCTAATGCTACAGATGATAATATTCAAAAAACTCTTGGGCTTTTATTTGCTGCAGATCGTCTTGTTTTAATGGAAAAATTAGAAAAATTTGAATCTGAAAACAAGGTAATTATTAGTGATAGGTCATTTTATTCAAGTTTAGTTTATCAAAAACCTCAAGAGTGGATTTATGAGATAAATAAATATGCTAAAATTCCAGATTTAGTTTTACTTATGGATTTAGATGTGAGTACTTCTGTTGCACGTTGTGGTAAGGAAGATACTTTTGAAAATGAGGAATTTTTAACTGTTGTAAAAGATTCTTATCAAAAATTGGCTGAATTTAATGATAATTTTAAAATAATTAATGCAAATAATGGTGTAAATAAAGTAAGTTCTGATATTAAAAAAGCAGTAGCTCCATTATTTGATATTTGTGCTGATTGTATTCAGTAAAATTATAAAAATAGTAAAAAATTAAATTAGAAATTAGTACTTAACTTAATAAGTGTCTAATTCTTCTAATCTTTTTTTCATTGTGTCTACAAGATAAGTTTGTACTTTTTCTAATTCTTCTTGAGTTCCTAAAAGTTTAGGACCATACTCAGTTTGTTTTAATTCAACATTGAATTTTTCATAAACATGAGCAAGCATTTGTTCTCCTACACCATTAGGAAGTTTCATTTCATAAAGTGTTTCTTTAGCCATTTTATCCCTCTTTTTAATGATAATATTATTTTATATAAATCTAATTTAAATATTAATTTAAATATCTAATTCTAATTTTCTTCCATGAATTCACGAACTGGTCTTAAGAATTCAATCATGTATGCAGTGATTGCATTTTTTAAATCCATTGGATGTAAGTTACCTTCACCATACATAGTGTATAATTCATCTTTAGTTAATTCTAAGTTTCCACCAAATTTCTCAGGTCTTTCAATAAGTAAAGTGTCTTGATTAGGATATACAAAGAATTCTGCAATTTCTAAAATTGGATTTCCTTCAATTTCTCCTTGAGGACAGTAACTTTTTTTGATTTTCTTTTTAATATCTGCTTCACTATCATCAACTGCAATAAAATTACCTTTACTTGATGACATTTTATCATCACCATCAAGACCATGTAATAAAGGAGTGTGAATACAAACAGGAGCTTCTTTACCTATTCTTGGTAAATTTTCTCTTGCTAACATTTGAATTTTTCTTTGTTCCATTCCACCAAGTGCAATATCTACATTTAATGCAGACATATCTGCAGTTTGCATAAGTGGATAAACTACACTTGCTACTTTAGGATTATCATCATGTCTACTTACTTGATCCATACTTCTTTTTGCTCTTTTTAAAGTAGTTAAAGTAGCTAATTTGTAAACATCTTCTGTGTATTCTCCTTGAGTTTGGAAAGTAGAACCTAAAATATATTCAGTATCTTCAGCAAGTCCTAATCCTTGGAAACATTTTTTATTATATTCTGCAGTTTCTGCAATTTCTTCAATAGTTCCTTTACCATTTAAGTAAGCATGGAAATCTGCAAGAAGGATTTTAATTTTAAAACCCATACTTTGTAATTGTTTAACTTTCATTATTGTAATAGCATGACCTAAATGAATTTTTCCAGAAGGTTCATAACCAGTATAAGCTATAGGATTTTCTTTTTCAAGTTTTTCTTTTAATTCATCAATTTCGATGATTTCTAAAGTTCCTTCTTTGATTATTTCAATTTTTTCATCTATGTTCATTTTATCACACTTTTTTAATTGTATTTTATTATTTGATAAGTATAATTTTATTTTTTTAATAATTTTTTAATTAAATTAAGTATAAATTGTTTTCAAGTTTTACAACATCAATTTCTTCTCCAATATTGTATTTTTCGAATTTTTCATTCATTTCTAAATCAATTGGACTGTAATCTTCAGGGTCTAAAACTTGAATATTATTTGGAGATTTTGCTGTAATAATAGCTTTTTTAATATCTTCTTTTGTAGCTATTTTTTCTATATTATCATATTCTCTCCATTTTAAAGCTATTTTTTCATAGTTTTCTAAATTTTGAATTTGTATTCTATTTCCATCAATAGCTATTACTTCTGCTAAAATTTTATTGTATTTTACAAAATCATTAATTTCAAATTTTGGAAGTCTAACTGAAATCCAAATTCTATATAATCCTTTTCCTGTAGATTTATCTTCACTTATTAATCTTGGAGATTCTTTGATAGTTCCACCAAGTTCTTCTTTTAAGTGTTCAGCTACTTTTTTTGCAGATTTAAGAGATCCTATGTAATAATCTCTACCTTCTTTAGGTTTAGCTATTTGTGGAATGTAAGCTAATTTATCTTTTTTTGATTGTTTTTCAATTGTGCGTTTAATGATTTCTTCTGCATTACCTATTTCTTCATTATTTAATTCTCTTGAATCAGCACGTAATTGAATAACTGCTTCATAGTATCCAGCAACTCGTTTACTACAATCTGGACAAACTGACTTGTTTATTTTTACATTAGGTGTATGAGTTTCAACAACTTCTTCACCTAGAACAGTAGCTACTGCTTCAACATAACATTCTGCAATAGTACCTCTCATTTGGTCAATTTCAAGTTCAATTTCTTCATTTTCAGCTAATTTATCAACTTCAATATTTTTTTCTAATGCTCTATAAATTATTTCTTCTTGTGGAATATAGGAATCTTTCCATTTTCCTTCTTCTAATTTTGCATTACAATGGCTACAAACAGTTACTGTGATATTATCTGGAATTTTAAGTAATTGATATTCTTTTAAAAAGCAGTCTTTACAAACTCCATTAATCATTTTAACATCAGTTGCACCACATTCTGGACAGAACATAATAAAAACTCATTGATAAATTTTAAAAAAAGATAAAAATAAAGATAAGAAGAATATAAGATTATAATGGTTTTAATGGAGCTTTAGCACCACATGCTGCACATTTTAATATGAATATTCTATCTTCTCTAATAATTGTAGTATCTGGTCTGTTACATTCATGACAAATAACATATTTTTCAATGTATTCATCAATTCTTTCATTAATTAAGAAATGGTTAAATTTACCTTGTAAGATTGCTCTCATTCCTTCTAAGTTTCCAGCAGTACCTAATTCTCTAAGTAAGTATTTTAATATATGTTGAGGGTCTCTGTTTAAGGAATCTGCAACATCTTTAAAGTTTTGAATGAAAGTTCTATTACCTTGAATTACTGAGTATGCTTTTACAGGTTCAAACCTTTTACTTTCAAATACTTCAGGAGGTAATTGATCAATAGCTCTATCTAATAAATTTTCATATTCATTCATCTTATCTTCTCCTAATAATTTAATAAAAATAATTTTTGGATTGATTATACTATTTAAGAATTATGTTTTATAATAAACATAGTATAATCTAATATAATAATATAATTTATATATTTTATTACTTATCAATGTAATGTTTATATATCTTAATTCGATACTAAATATGTACAATTAAAAAATTAAATTAAATTTTATAAATAAAGAAAAAAAGAAAAGAATTAATGTTTTTAACATTTAATTCTATTTTGTGTTGATTTTATAAGTGAATTATTTAAGTTCTTTTATAGGAACCTGCAGTAGGTTCATAGATAATTCCTTTGTTTTTAAGTTGTTTAAGAATTGAATCTAATTTTTCTTCACTAAATTCATACTCATCTTTCATAATTTCTCTAAGAGTACTAATTGGTGCGGTATTTTCTAATTCTTCTAATTTAGCGATTTCTTCAACAACTTTATTAAGTTTATCTCTATCAGATCTTGGAGTTCTTCCTTCTACTTTATCGATATCGATTTTTCCAGTATCTGGGTCATATCCAACTTGTTTTAAACATTCTTGTTGTAATCTAATAGCTCTAAGTGCATCATCTGCACCGACTTCATTTTTAAGTTGGAGTTTTGCACTACCTTCTGCTAGACGAATAATTGCTTCTAATTGTCTTGCAGTAATAGGTACTGGAGCATCTTCTTCAATACCTCCACCTCTTACTTCAACATAGAAGTCTTCAAGAACTTTTGTTGCTTCATCAGTTAATTTAGGATTGCAATGATTATGAGCATAACCAATATATTTTCTAAGTAAATCTGGCTCTATTTCATAATCTACACTTTCATTTTGGTGAGTTTTAAGAATATGTTGAGCTAATTTTCTATCGTTTTCAAAGTTTGGTTTATCTTCAATAACAAAAGTTAAATCGAAACGAGAAAGAATTGGTGCAGGTAAATCAATTTGATCAGCTACAGTTTTATATCTATCAAATCTTCCGAATTTAGGGTTTGCTGCTGCAAGAACAGAACATCTTGTATTTAATGTTGCCATAATTCCTGCTTTTGCAATACTTACAGTTTGTTGTTCTAAAGCTTCGTGAAGTGCAGATCTATCTTCTGAACGCATTTTATCCAATTCGTCTACACATACATTACCTTTATCCCCAAGTACTAATGCACCTGCTTCTAAAGACCATCCACCAAGTTCATCTCTAACTGCTGCTGCAGTTAACCCTGCTCCTGAAGTACCTTTACCACTTGTATAAACACTTCTTGGTGCAAGTTTAGATACATATTTAAGCATTTGAGACTTACCAATACCAGGGTCCCCTACAATAAGAATATGGATATCTCCTCTTAAATGGGTTCCATCTCCTAATTCTTTTACGGCACCACCAAATAATTGTAAGGAAATAGCTTCTTTTACATCTCTATAACCTCTAATTGAAGGAGCTGTAGAGTTAATAATCTTATCGTGAATATGAGGGTCTTTAGATAATTCTAAGATTTTTTCTTCATCTTCTTCACTAATATCTAATTCTTCGAACTCTTGTTCAAGAGGTTCGATATGATTTACATAAAGATAATTTTTGAATTTTCCACTACGTTCTTCTCTAAATGTTTTTAAAGTTCCTGTGATTCTTACTTTATCACCAGGATTTAAAGTATCCACTAAATCATCTTCTAATGTAAGTAACATTTGTTTTGGTTCAGTTCCTCCAGATAATTTTTCTAAAGGTTCTTGCATTCTTGCTGTTTGAGTATCAATATATTTAGATTCTTCTTGGAGTAATCTAAAAGATCTTCCTCCACATTCATTACATAAAGAAGGTTCTAAAATAATATTACTTGAAGTTTGTTCTACTTCATGTAACCTCATACATCCTCTACATTCAAATACACCAGTTTCAATTCTTGGACGGATTTCATCAGTTTTTCTTACAATACCGTCTGCTGCTACGAATTTACCAATATATTTACTTAAGAGAACACTTAAATCAACAAGATTTGTTAAATTTTTAAATCGGATATTTAATTCTGCATCTTTCATTAAAGGGTCGATATTTTTAATCGCTTTTTGTGATGCAGCTATAACTTCTTCAGGTTTTTCAATTAACAAGTCAGCTAAATCTGGATCAAACATTTCCAAATCATTATAGTCTACAATAAGTGACCTTTCATCAGGATACTTTTCTAATATTTCAAATACATCGTCCTTGTAAGTTGTTGAGAAAAATTCCTCAAATTTTGCAAGTGATGTTTTTGCTTTGTTAGTGGAATTCATTGTATATTATTTTTGTTGTACTTTTATAAAAGTTTATACTATTTTTTTTAAGCAATATTGTTATGAAAGTAAAATATTTTTATTACTTTGTAAAAAATTATTTAAAAAAATTTCTATTATCAAAATTTTTTAAATTTTCAATACATTAAAATATAATAACTAATAAATAATTATTTAATATTAATTATGATAATTTAATTTAAAGTTTTAAATAAATTTATTATGTTAATTAAAATTGTTTGGTGAATATATGAAGAAATCACGATTAGGTTTATTTAAGTCCACATCTATGCTTATTTCTGTTTTAGGAGTAATTATGGTTATTGCTACTATTATTGTGGTGGCTTATATAGGTTTTAGTGTTGTTTCATCTGGTTTAACTGGAGGTGTTTCTTCTGGGGCTCAATATGATGAATTAAATGAATTAAGATCTAATTACTCAGATTTAGAATCTAGGTTTAATGAACTTAAATCTGAATTATATGTAAAAGGTAATGCATCAGAACAACAAAAATTTGTTGATGCTGAAGTTTATCTTGTTCATGCTAAAAATGCATTAGATGATGTTGATAGTGCACTATCGATGGGTAAAGACTCTTCAGAAGTGGATAAAAGATTAACTGAAGCTAGAACTTCTTTACAAGAAGCTCAAAAAGCATATCAAAGCATATCTTAAGTTTTTTACTTTTTTTAAATAGCTATTTAGCTATTTCTTTTATTTTTAATATTATATTTTAACTTTTTTCTGATTATTTTTAACTATATTGATTTTTTATTTTTAATTAGCTATTTTTTTATTTATATAATTACTCAGATTTTTCATAATTTCTTTTAAATCCTAATCCTACAATATACATTTCTTTACTTTTACTTCTTGATGATGGAGGTTTTGTTGAGTAAACTTTTCTAAATCTTTTTTTGAATTCATCTAAAATACGTTTATATTCTGGGCCTTGGAATATTTTAACAACTAAATTTCCTTTTTCTTCAAGGATATTGTCTGCAATTATAAAAACAGCTTCAATTAAATCAATTGATCTTAAATGATCAATGTTTTTAATTCCAGAAAGGGATGGTGATGCATCAGACATTAAAACTTTTGTTTTTCCACCAATTAATTCCATAACCTTATCTTGAACAATTTCTTTAGTAAAATCTCCTTTAATTCCATAAAAATTCTCATCAGGAAATGGTTTTATTCTGTTTAAATCAACTCCAACAACTTTTCCTTCTTCTCCTACTTTTTCTAAAGCTACTTGGGACCATCCTCCTGGTGCAGCACCTAAGTCTACAACAGTGTTTCCTTCTTTAATAATTTTATATTTTTTATTAAGTTGTTTAAGTTTATATGATGCTCTTGAACGATAATCTTCACTTTTTGCTCTTTTATAATATGGATCATTTTTCTTTTCCATTTGCCATTTACTTCCCATTTTTGACCCTCTTTCCGATTTAATTGTTAATTTTATAATGAGTAATTTTAAAATTTTTTTATTCTTCTTTTTCACTAAATTATTTTAATGCAGAACAAACTGGAGCTCCAGTTTTTATAAATTCGATATTAATGTCTTCTTCTGCTTCTTCTTCAGTATTAATTTCTAATAATGCAACAGAGGGGTCTGATAATCTTGGAGTTGTAGGACTTCCAGGATTTACTAAAATAATTCCTTTTATTGTTTCAAGTTGAGGAACATGAGAATGTCCACTTACAAGAATATCCACACCTAATTCTAATGCAGAGTAATATAATTTTTGAGTGTCACCTCTTGGATAAACCTCACCATGTATCAATCCAATTTTTAATACTTTTTCTTTTTTAGGTAAATTTATTTCTATAATTTGAGCTGGAGGTAAATCTAAACCACTGTATCTATCCATATTTCCTTGAACTGCTATTGTTGGAGCGATTTCCTCTAATTGTTCAAGAGCAGATATGTCTGTAATATCTCCTGCATGTAATATTAATTCTACATCTTTAAATGCAAATTTCACACTTTCAGGTAGTTTTACTCCTCTATCTGGAATATGAGTGTCAGATATTAATCCAATTAACATTAATTCACCTTTTCATGATTTAGTTTAATGATTTATTTCATTAATGTTTTAGTTATTTAATATTTTAATTTCTTAATCGTTTAACACTAATTAATTTGTTTTCCATTAATTATATATTTTTAGTATTTTTTTAAAATTTAATTTTTAGTAATTATATTTTATTGAAATTTTTTTTATTTTTTTACTTATTGGCTTATTTTTTTACATATTTTATAATAAAACTTTATAAGTAGG
>JAKSUD010000036.1 GCA_024409185.1 archaeon | reverse complement strand
TAAATATGCTCTCTTTTAATATTATGGTTTTGATATCTAAATATCAGTATAAAATATTAAACGGAGGGGTGTTTAGTAAAAAACATGTTTACTATTATTAATCTTACTATTGTGATGATTTAAAGTGGACTAATACTAAATAAAAAAGGAGTGCGAATATGCCTAGACCAGGTGGACTTTCTAATAAATTTGGAAATTATTACGAGGATGAATGGACAATCCAAAAAATTTTAGAGATTTATCGGGGGGGAGCTGAGTCAATAGAGTTAGAAACTTCTAATGTAGAAAATGAATTTGAATTTATATTAAAAACAGTAGATGGAATAGAATACCATCAAGCTAAAAGTCAAAAAACAAAAGGAACATGGACATTTGACGAGTTAAAAAGGTTCATTAAAAAATGTCATGAAGTCTACATGAATGAATCAAATGTTTGTTTTAACTTTGTTTCTGGAATAAGTGCCACTACATTATCCGAGTTAACAAACAGAATAAAGAGTTCAAATTCGTTGAAATTTTATAAAAAAGATGAACCAGATTACCTTAAAGCTGAATTTGATAAATTTAAGGATTTATTAAAAATATCTGAAGAACAAGTTTATGATTTTATAAAAACTTTAAATTTTATTTCCATAGACTACTACACTTTGAAAGAATTTAATTATTCAATTATTCATTCTCATTTTAATGAAAAACCTGAAAGAGTTCATGATTTCTTATTAAATTATATAAAAGAAAACATGGGGAGAAAAATCAATAGAGATCAAATTTTATCCAAAATAGATCAATTCAAACCATATCATATAAATCATACAGATTTAGATAAAATTAAGGAAATAAATAATGATTTTATAGATAAAATTAAATGTAAAACGGATATCATTATACAACGTGATGAAATAAGTAATGTTAAGCGAACAATTGAAAATAGAGAGAATATTATAATATTAGGAGATGGTGGTGTAGGGAAAAGTACATTTCTCTATCAAATAATCGAAAATATTCATAGAGAAAGAGACTATTTAATATTAGATTTAGAAACATATAGTAGTAAATTAAATAACAAGAATAATATTCATGAAGCATTAGATTTAGATAATCTCATTGAATTCACATTATCAAAGCGTGAAAATCCATTAGTCATAATTGATCAAATCGATATCCTCCCTTTTATTGATTCTAGTAATCTTACTTTCACTTTAAATAAATTTTTAAGAAACTTAAAGTCTAACAACATACCTTATATCATAACTTATAGAAAATTTAATCATGAAAATATCTTTCATTTAAAGAAGCTCATTAATGATCGTGAATCTAATATTACTGAAATTAATTTAAAACCATTCACTAATAAACAGATTAATGATTTTTTAAAAAAAATGAAGATAAAAATTCCCTTAGATTCAGAAATAATAAAATTTTTATCAATCCCTTTACATCTAAAATTATTATCTGAGCTTTGTATAGATTCAAATTATCCATTAAAAGATATAAATAGATTATATTATGAATACTGGCAAACAATACAGAAAAAATATAATAATAAATATGATAATTGGGAAGATCTTTTAAATTATATTTTTGATTATATGGAAAAAAATGAAACTTATCATATCCCTTTAGATCCTCCCAAGTTTAAAGATGAACTAGATTTTTTATCTTCTGAAAAATTACTAATAAAAACAGAAAACGGTTATATCTTTTTCCACGAAAGAATATCTGATTATTTTTATAGTCTAAATTTTAAAATGAATGGAAAAAATTTAAAAGATTATTTAGTCAATAGTGAACAAAGATTGCATCTTAGAAGATTTGTTAAAATACTTTTAGAATTTGAAAAAGAAAAAAATTATGATAAATACATTAATATAGCTCAAGAATTATTGGAATCAGAAGAAATTAGAGTTCATTTAAAAATATTAATATTAGATATACTAAACCATACTTCTGAAATTAAGAAAGAATTTGCTATTTTAAAAGAGTTTATTATAAATAGGGACAATGCTTTACATGAGGCAGTTTGGAATAGTATTTATAAAAATTCTGATGCATGGTTCAGATATTTTAATAAACATGGGTTAATTGATAAATATATAGAAAGAGACTTAAAGGATAAGATCACTCATTTGCTAATTATTAATAAAAACAGTCCAGAAACAGCAAAATTATTTTTAGATAAATTAAATAAAAGTGAAGAATGGAATGAAAATGCAATGTCATTCATCCAATTTGCACCAATGTCTAATGATAACTCCTTTAATTTATTAATAAAATTAATTAAAGAAAATATTTACAGTTCTAAATTTCATACATTAAACAACTATTTTCATGTTTTAACATTATTTCAGTTAAGTTCAAGTCAATTTATTGATGTTTTACATGCATTCATGAATAATATCATGGAAAATAAAAAATTCAACATAAATGATCTTGCATTGAATCATATCTCCACCAATGATGATTTATTTGACAATATTATTAATGATGAAGATTGTTCTTTAAAATTTATTAAAAAAATATTACCTTTAATGATAAAAATATCCGATTTAAATCATTATAAATATTTAGATAGTGAATTAAAAAAAGATAATATTTGGCAAAACGTTTTCTCATCTATAGTGGATTATAAAATTATGAAAACTGAAAATGGAATAGAATTTAATGAAGACCCAAATGGAGAAATACATCACCAAGAAACATTTGCTGAAAAAATGCGAAAATACATGATTTTATCCATTACTACTATTTATCATGATAATTTTGAAGAATTTAATAAAATAAAAGAAAAATTAATAAAATCAAACATAGACTCATTTCTAGAAATATTATTAGAAATTTACAGCATTGGTGATAATGATAAAACAGAAATCTGTCCAATTATAACCAATGAAAAATTTTTTGAATTAAGAACATATCCTGAATTTATAAAAACTAATATTAGTTTGTTAGATAATCATGAAAGAGAAGAACTTGAAAAACAAATTTTAGAATATTTTAAAAATAAAGCTGATAAAGAGGAAATTGAGTATAGAATATTGAAGAATATTAAAAATCCCTCTAAAATGACAGAAAATAGAATTCAGGATTTAACTGAGAAATATGATTTTAACCAAAACACAGAAGTTTTAAAACAATATACATGTAATATACCTCTTAAAGATGCTAAAAATTATACTGATAAAGACTGGAGATATATATTTAACGAATATAATCAAACTCAAAGTTTTGGTATCGACCCTCATACTTTTTGGAAAATTTTAAGTGAATTATCCAAAGAAGATCCTTTAAGATTTATACATATTATTGAATCCTCAGATGAAGAAATTCATAAAGATTATTGCAATGCTATTTTAGATGGAGTATCTAAATCTGAAATTGACTTTGATAATAGTTTAAGGTTATGTAAATCATGCCATTCATTATCTAACAAACCTTGTGGAAAAGGTATTATTGACTTATTAAGTAAGTTTCCTGAAAAATTAAACAATAAAGAATACTTGGGTATTATAAATTATTATTTAACTGAAGACTCCGATCCTTCAACGAAAACATGTGCAAAATATTATGATAATATTGAATCTGCTGGTTTAAATTCCGTTAGAGGGTATACTGCTGATAGGTTAAGATATATTTTTTATCATAACCAAGAATTAGTTAGATTGTTTGAACCTAGTCTTAAAAAACTTGTTAAGGATCCATGTATTAGTGTAAGAGCAATGGCAGCAGGTACTTTGATCTATATTCAGGACAATAACTTAAAACTAGAATTGTTTAAAGAATTAATTAATATAAATGAAGATAAAATTTTAGAAACAAAAAGGGTTAAATTTTTATTATATAATATCTGTGATAAATTTGATGAATCTGACTATTTAATTAGAAAAATGATTAATTCAAAAAATCCTCAAATTAACAAGAATATTGGAGAAATAATTGCTTACTATTCCTTAGTTAATGATAAATGGAATGATTATTTAGATCTATGTTTAAATAAAAATAACGATTTAAAAATAGGAATTCTCAATGTAATTTCAAATATTAAAACAATTAATAACAACATAATAGAAAAGCTTTTAGAAAAATTTTTTGAAGAAGATGATGATGAAGAGATTGACAGATTAGTATCTTTATGTATGAGTAGAATTGATAAAGATTCCATTCTTAGAAATGAAGCATTATTAAAAAAATTTGTTAAATCTAAGAATAATTATAACTATTGGGATATGTTATATAATTTTAATAAAATTATTGAATATGATAATAGTATAATAATTTTAGATTTATTAGCAATCATTATAAAAAAATTTCAAAATAGGAAATTTAGAGAACTAAATCAAGGACACGGTATCTTTCATGAATGTTTAGATTTAATTTTAAATATTTATAGAATGAACAATAAGAAAGCAGAACAGAAATGTCTTGATTTAATTGATGATATTCTAATATTACCTGCAACAGATTTTTTAAATAATAAAATCAATGATATTTTAGTAAATAAAAATTAATTCATGTTATATATCCCATACAAACATGAATTGATTAAACATGAATAATTATAATAATGGTGGGAAAATGGTTAATGAAAAAATTAATTTTGGAAATGCGGCAAGTATTCCTTCAGGTAAACTAAAGTGTTATATTTCAGAAAAACTTAGAAAAGATACTCCAGAAGAACGTGTCCGTCAAGATTTTGCTAGAAGTTTAGTTGAAATTTATGGGTATGATAAAAAACAATTAAATATAGAATTTCCAATTAAAATGGGTAGATCTACAAAAAGAGCAGATTTAGTTATTTTTGAAGAAGAACATAGCCATGTTCAAGAGAACATTAAAATCATAATTGAAGTTAAAAAAGAAGATATAAAACCTTCTGATTCTGATAATGGTATTGATCAGTTAAAAAGTTATGTCGCTGCTTCAATCAATTGTGAATATGCTATTTGGATTGGAAATGAAAAGATAGTTTTTATTAAAGATGAATTTAATCACCTTAAGAAAATTCCCGATATTCCAAAATCAGGAAAAAAAGAAATTCCAATTCCTACTAATTCTGATTTAAAACCTGCAATTAATCTTAAACAAACTTTTAAAAGAATTCATAATTATATTTATGCTAATCAAGGTTTTCATAAAGATAAAGCTTTTGAAGAACTTCAAAAATTAATTTTTATTAAAGTATATGATGAACAGTTTAATCCTACTTTAAATTTTTATATTTTACCCGATGAATCTATTGATGATTTAAGAGATAGATTAGAAAGGGTTTTTGAAAAAGTTAAATTTAAATATTCTTACATTTTTGATAAAAATGATCATATTAAAAATTTAAATGATTCTGTTTTGGAATATATTGTTTCAGAACTTTATAACTTTAGTCTTTTAAATACTAATATTGATGTTAAAGGTGAAGCTTATGAACAAATTGTTGGCACTAACCTTAGGGGGGATAAAGGTGAATTTTTTACACCAAGAACTGTTTGTTCTATGGCATCTAAAATGGTCCTGTCATTAGTTCCTAAGGAAAAATTGATAACTCCAGGGAAATTAAAAATTTTAGACCCTGCTTTAGGAACTGGAGGATTTTTAATAGCGTCATTAGAAATTATTAAAGAAGAATTACTTAAAGAAGGATTTGAATATGATCGATTAAGAGATATTATTAAAGAAATTTCTAATAATAATTTGTATGGTATTGATTTTAATGAGTTTTTAGTTAAAGTATCCCAGATGAATATGGTTATGCATGGTGATGGTTCTTCAAATATTTTTCATGCAAACTCACTAGATTCACCTAAAAATTGGGATAATAAATTAGTCGAAAAAATCCCTTTTGAATCTGTTGATGTAATTTTGACTAATCCTCCTTTTGGCTCTAAAACTAGGATAGATGATAATAATATTCTTAGACAATATGATATTCATAATTTTAAATCAATGAATCCAAGAAAAAGTTTACCCCCAGAACAATTATTTATAGAAAGATGTTTAAATTTTTTAAAACCTGGAGGTATTATGGCAATGGTCTTACCTGATAGTATTTTAAGCAATCCCGGATTAACTTGGTTAAGAAAATATATTCTTAAAAAAACTTTTTTAATAGCAAGTATAGATTTGCCTGTAGAGACTTTTCAACCTCATACTGGTACTCAAACCAGTATTTTAATATTAAAAAAGAAAACTAATTCCCAACGATATCATGATAATTATGATATTTTCATGGCAATTCCTGAAAAAGTAGGTCATAATCGTAGAGGTAAATCTATTTATAAAACTGATATAGATGGAAAAGTTAAAATAGATTGTGAAAATAACCCTATTATTGATGATGATCTCCCCACAGTTGCAGAAATGTTTGTTAAATGGATTAAAACTAAAGGTATGATTTAATGTTAGATTTTGAATCTAAATTTGATATTTTTGAATTAAAAAATTCAAATTTAAATATTGAAAGATTAAACTTAAATGCTGAATACTATTCTTCTGAAGTATCTAAAATAAATTCCTTTTTAGATAGATTAAGAGAAGTTTGTATTATAAATACTTTAGAAGATTATGTTCAGGATATATATTTACCTCAAGGTGCTAGAAGTAGTATGAATTATGTGGAGGAATTCGAAGGAGTTCCTTATTTATCTCCAAGCGAAACATTTTCATTTCCATTTAAACCTAATAAATATGTTCATGGCGATTATGATGATTTTAAAGTACCTAAAAATGAATTATTAATTACTTGTTCGGGTAGTGTAGGAAGATGTTTGATTTCAGACGAGTCCATTACTGATTTTATTATTTCAGGGGATTTAATAAGAGTTTCTATCGATGAGAAATATAGAGGTTTCATTTATGCTTACCTTAAATCTTGTTTTGGTCAAGTTTTAATAGCTAAAGATCAATACGGTTCAACAATTAATCATATTAATCCTGAACATGTGGCAAAGATACCTGTTCCTCATATTCCTGAGTTAATTTCTGAAATTAATGAAAATATTAATTTATGCTGTAAAATTAGAAAAGAAGCTTTTTCTAAATTTTCAAAAGCTGAAAAACTTTTTTATGAAGAATTAAATTTACCTAATCTTAAAAATGAAAGCGATATTTTTTTTAATAATGATTGGGAGTCATGTACTTTTAATAAAAATATTACTAGCATTAAAAATATTAATTTAAGATTTGATGCATCTTTCAATCACCCATTAGTTGAAAGGCTTTCTCAATATTTAACTAAGAAAGAATCCAAAAATAAAGGTAAAGTTTATAAATTAACTAATTTCGTTGATGTTAGTTTACCACCTAGATTTAAGAGACCTTATGTTGATAAAACTGATGGTATTCCTTTGTTACAAGGAACACATATATCTGAAATTAAACCTCAAAATTTAAAATTTATTTCTAAAAATATGAGAAATTTAGAAAAATATATAATTAAAGAAAATTGGATTTTATTAACTAGTTCTGGTACTATTGGTAATGCATCATTAGTTAGTTCTTACTGGAACAATTGGGCAGCAACAAATCATCTTTTAAGATTGATTGTTAATGACGATAAAATAAATCCTGGCTTTTTACTAATGTTTTTATGGAGTGAATATGGTCAAACTCAATTGAAATCTTTTAGTTATGGTGCAGTTGTTGATGAAATAGGTGAAGCAGGACAAATATTTGATGAATTTTTAGTTTTTAAACCTAATAAAAATATTGAAGATAAAATTGGTAATTTAATCATAGAATCCTATAAATTAAGGGATGAAGCTAATTTAATTGAAGATGAAGTAATCAGTATTTTAGAAAATAGATTAATAAAGGAATTAAATGCATTTTGAGGAACCAGGATATGATAGACAAGGAAATCTAATCGACGATTTCAACGATTAAATAATACTCAAACTTAGTACAATAAAAAAAACAATATTAAATAATTATATGTTCTTAATCCCAATCCTATTGGTCTTATTAGGAGCAATAATATTATATAAGAAAAACAAATAAAAAGGAGGAAAAATAAATGAAATGGAAATATAAAGCGGTAATGTTTTTAACATTACTAATATTCTGTGTTGGCTCTGTATGTGCAGCAGAACCAAATAATACCACTTCTGATAATGTTACTAATAGTGTGAATGATTATAATACTATTAGAGCAAGTGTAGATAGGTTAGAGGCTAATGATATTAATCAAACTAAGATGATTAATGAATTAAATAATACTATTAATAATCAAAGTGTTAAAATTAATGAATTAAATAATACTATTAATAATCAAAGTGTTAAAATTAATGAATTAA